>JBEGIR010000027.1 GCA_040224245.1 Puniceicoccaceae bacterium
CCATGCGGTTGACGATCGCATGAGTTGCGGGGTAGCGAAAAAGGCGGGGTTTCTCATTTCCGGGCTGGGGATTGGGAGTCACGGTACCCACTTCGACAAAACCGAAGCCGAGTCCAAGCATAGCCGCGATCACTTCGGCATCCTTGTCCATCCCTGCAGCTAAGCCGATTGCATTCGGGAACTCCAGGTCCCACAGCTTGACGGAACGCGCTCCTTCGGGCTGTGCCATGCGCTTCAGCAGGTACAATGGCAATCGCAGCGCAGTGGCGACCTTGAGGGATTGAATGCTGAGATTGTGTGCGTTCTCCGGTGAGAGTTTGAAGAGACAGGGACGTAGGATTTGCTCGTACATGGGCCGACAATGTTTGTGTAATAAAACCCTCAATGTCAGGGTGTTGGCAACGGATTTCTGCATGAACAACTTGCATGCCATATTTTCGTTGCGTTTAGAGTTGAAAAATCAAAACCACTTCTCTGGATAGTAACCCCATAACTTTCCAATCATTCCAAACCAAGAGGATCTATGAGCAAATCATCTCCAAAATTACAATGGGTCAAGGTGCGCCTGGGCGAAGACCTCAACTGGTGGGTAGCCGAGACAAGCGATCCGATTCATTGGGATGTGGACGGCCTGGGAATCATTGATCCCCGCCAGGCATCTGCGCTTACAGACTCACTCGATTCGCTCCGGGAATACGGATTCGATCCCGAGGTATTTGAATCTGCGTTTTTTGCATTCCGCATCCATGCCAAGGCAGACAAGAACCTGATCGAGCTGCGCAGGGTTCAGGAATCCTTTCTCGAACTCGATGAAGACCTGTTCCTGTTGCCGGACATGCTCGACGAGGAGAAGAGTCCCTACGCCGACTTTCTCGACCGCATCACACGTTGTCGTGTCAAGCTGCTCAACGACCTGATTGATCTCGCGGAAAAGCTTGAGATCGATGAGATCGAGGAGACCATTCGCGAGGAGCAAAACAAGGATTACATGGAGGGTAAGGCCATCCATTTTTACAACGAAGTTTCGGCAATTCTTGATTTTGTTCCTGCGGGATATGAACTCGAACTCGACGATGACGACGGCGACGACGAGGATGATGACGACGATATCGACATCGATATCCCCGATTTCGAAGACGACGAAACCCTCGAAGAGGATGAAACCATGAAGTGGGACGAGGATGACGACGACGACTTCGACGAGGATGACGACGACGAAGACGAGGAGTCGGATGACGAGGGTGACGATGAGGAAGAAGAGGAGGCACCTCCCCGCCGCGGCCGTCCCCGCAAGAATGACTGACCGCTTGCTGCAGGTTCAAGGTTCCATGACAAATCCATCCTGCGGATGGTAGGTCAGTACCTGAATATGCCGCTCACGCGCTTCGTAACTGCCAGTCCATTCCACCGTTTGCTCACCGAGGTCTAGGACGACCTTCACCTTCGTGTTGCCCGGTACGATGCGGTGCCGCAGTGTGGCCAGGGCTGGCCCGTCTCGCGAAATCCCTCGTGCGGCTATGCTGTGTTCGTAGGATTGCCCGTTCAACGTCAGTCGAATGGTAATGGGCGAGCGGTGGGGCTTTTGTGTTGAGTGTCCCCGCATGTGAATGGGTTTTGTTGCTTCGTCCTCCGGGTTCGTCATTTCCTCCTCCTGCATGCTGCCGTAGGCTTTGATGGACAGTGCAAACTCAGGCGAAGGGTCTGCAGGATTTTGGACCTGGAGGTGGCTTAGCGCGATCACCAGTGAGGTAACGACCCCAACCACTGCTGCAGCTGCAACCCATTGGAATTGCTGACGATGGGATGCTGAATGGTGCCTTTCCACCTGCAGAGCGTTTACGAATTGAGCCAGTTTGCGTTCGCGTCCGGGTGTAAAATCGAAAAGGTGAATGGCTGGGCGGGCCGATTCGCGCAATGGAGGGTTACGCTTGCCAGCACTGCGTTCGGCGATCCAGCGGTTGCCAGCTCGCGCTGCGCTTTCAGAACTCCCATCCCGCACAATCAAGACATGCCGCATGCCTCGCTTGATCAAGCGTTCCAGAACGTTGGAGCGGATCCAGCTGGCGGTTGGCACGGCAAATACGGTAAATCCTTTCAATGCGCTTTGACGGAGCTGGTCCAGTTTCCGGTCATCTGAACGCAGGGCATCCGAGGCTACCAGCGCGAGTTGTTCGCTGGAATCATTGCGAAGTTGCTCAAAGAGCAGTTTTTCATGTGTCAACGTATCGAGATGTTCCAGATTGAGGGCAGCCGAATGGCACGAACCCACGCAGACGGCACATCCGACGCAGCGCTCAGGGTCCACCCACGCCACAGTGGGAAATGAAAGCCGGGATGGACCCCGCTCCACCATGCGAATGGCGTCAAACGGACAATCACGCACACATTGTTCACAGGCATCACAGCGACGTTCACTCACCACGGTCTGTCCCGCCTTCGTGAAGGTTGCACCCTTTTGTGGGCAGCCAAAGATCCAGGGTACTGCAAATGCGAGGGCGAGCACCATGAGCAACACGGCCCAGAGTCCAAGATCCTGGAATCGAAGTCCCAGTGCCAGAGGTGTGAGATACCACGCATCCACCGTCATCTGGTCTGGCACGATGGCCATCTTTGCGGGCGGGTCGAGTGGCGCAGGAAGCAACCATGAGACCACAGCCAGGCTGATGCCGGTGAGCAGCATCAGGCCGCCCCTGGGAAACAGTCGCACATGGCTGAGTTTGATGACATGAATGACCAGACCCACAACGAGCAACAGCGGCAGCAGCATGTGCCCAAAAAAAACCACAAAAAACAGCAGACTCGGAACCAGTCGATCAGCCAGGTGCAGGCTCGACAGGGGTTCCGGAAAAATCGGAAGCAGATCGAGAAACCGCATGGATAGCGTCGCCACTTGTTGGGCGGGTTGATCCCAGACCAACCAGAATCCGGTCCAGCCGATCAGCCAGAGAAATGCGAGCATGAAGACGCCGGAAACCCAGGCGAGCGTCCTCGACCCCGAAAATTTGCTCGCTGCAAAACTGCGGAACGCATGCAGCAGCACCAGCAGCATGGTCAGGTCGGAACTGTAGCGGTGCAGTGCGCGAACCCATCCGCCCAGGGTTCGCCCTTGAACTGACTCCAGCGATGCATGCGCGAGCTGCACACTGGGTGCATACCAGAAGAGCAGCAACACTCCCGAAAAAAATGCGACGAGCAGACAGAAGTTTGCGGCAGCTCCCGAATGGGACAGCAGGTTGAGTTCGTGCGGGATCCAGCGCATTAAGGCTGAATCGAGGCGGGAACCGCATTGATCCAGATATCGGAACAGTGACGGCAGGCGCAGGGTTCGCACGCGTGGACGTTTGGGATTCATCGGGAACTGAGTTGCATGCGGTTCTGTCGCACAGGTGCTTCGCTGACGGATACAATGGCATCTCCCAGCCATGAACGGTGTTCGGGGTTGAGACTGAAGCGGTAGGCGATCAGCCCTTCAGGATCGATCAGGATGAAAAGATTGTTGTGATCGATGAACCCGGTTTCGGGATTGAGATAAGTGGAAAACTGCAGTTTGGACAGGATGCTGCGCACCTGGTCCGGTTCTCCATTCAGGTATCGAAAGTCGGGATAGTTGAAATTATAGGCACTCGCGATGGAGTCCATCAGTTGCGGGGTATCGTATTCGGGATTGAGGGAAATGGCGAGGATCTGAAGTTCATCAGCGATGGCTTCGGGCAGCGCATCCAAGGTGGAACGGATCTGCAGCAGGATCTCTGGACAGGACTGGGAGCACAGCGCATAGATGCCAGTGATCAGAACCGGCTTTCCCCTGAGATCGTCCAGCGAACAGGGATTTCCGCGTTGATCATTGAGCGTAAACGACGGTGGATCGAGACGGGTGCGAATGCGTTCTCCCGGGAAGGGTTGCGGTGCTTTCGGGTCGGCATCCATCTGCGCGTATAACATCATGCCACCAAGAATGAGCAGCAGCGTGACCAGGGCACCCCCGACTGGACCCGCTTGGGTGCGCCACCCGTTCAGCGTGG
This sequence comes from Puniceicoccaceae bacterium, assembly GCA_040224245.1. Lineage (NCBI taxonomy): Bacteria > Pseudomonadati > Verrucomicrobiota > Opitutia > Puniceicoccales > Puniceicoccaceae > Puniceicoccaceae bacterium. The sequence goes on from JBEGIR010000027.1 coordinate 4,023, forward strand.
TGAGCTGGCGCAGGGAGCTGTTCCAGATCAACAGGATCAGTCCGGTGATGAAGAGCGGTTCGGCAAACATGATCCAGACACTGATCCATTCCAGGTGACCGGTTTTGGGATCGTAGCTGAAACACCAGACCTTGAAGTCGGTGGAAAAATCGCTCCAGAATCCAAAGCCCTCGGGTGCGATCCATATCAGCAGCAAAAAAACTTCGTAGATGACGGCGAGAGTGATCACATAGGCTGGGAACGCACTACTGCAGAAAAAGCGGCGTGCAAATGAAAGCAGTTTCTGAATCATGGCAGCGTTTGAAAAATATGCATTTTACCGGGGAGACGAAGCTCCCCGGACTGGTGTCAAGGAATGAGAACGCATTCGATCAGCGCACATGCCACACGTCTGCAAGCGCCTTCCAGTTGGCGAAATAATAGACGGCAAATGAGAGCAGAAAGATGCCGGTGAGCACAAATGTACCCTTCATCGCCCAGTGCAGGTTCGGGAGCTTTTCTCCCGGGGCGTTGGGTAGGGTTTTGGCCGTTCCCCAGTCCGCCATGGGGCGACCGGCGTTCGACTTGCCAAACAGGAGTGTTCCGACACAGAGTAAGGCAAACAGCAGAAGGCCGGTAAAGGCGATGATGCCGCCGATGCCCAGCATCGCGAGGAAGAGGTGGGCGGCTGGACCATAGATGCCCGCATGATCGATGTCATAGACCCGGCGTGATACCCCCAGTGATCCGGCGAAGGACATGCCGAAGGAGAGCAGCAGGATGCCACTTCCAAACAGCCAGGGTTGGATGCGGGCGAGTTTCGGCAGGATGAAATCCTTGCGGAAGATCAGGGGAATGACGTAGTAGGCCAGCCCCATGAATGCCAGGCTGGTGCCACCAACAACCGTCGCGTGGAAGTGACCCGGAATGCGCAGGGTGTTGTGCGCGATGATGTTGATTTGCTGGGTGCCAAGCGTGACACCTGTGATGCCTCCCACAAATCCGAAAATCAGTAGGGAATAGGCGGCTGCCGAGAAGGCGGGATTGCGCCAGGGCAGTGCGGGAATCCAGCCAAAAATGCCCTTGGTGTGTCCTTTCTGGCGCATCGCGATTTCAATGGAAGCGGGAACAGTGAAGGCGTGGATCATCGATGCAAGCACAGCCAGGTACATGGCGTAGGAAGTGTTCCAGATCTTCCAGGCGGCACTCACTCCCGGATCGACCAGAAGGTGGTGGGCTGAGGCCAGATTGATGAACAGGATGTAAAGTACAAACGCTCCGCGACAGACCGTTTCGTTCACGGGTTTGGCTCCGGTGGCGAGGTTCCCGATCAAATACCATACCGCGACCATGGCGCAGACATTGACTTGCTGGGACTGGTGCCCCAGGCCCCACCAGATCAGCCGATACCACATCGGGTCCGGCTCTGCGGTCCATCCCATGGAGAACGTGAACGTCGGGATCATCACGATGGCACCGTGCAGCAGCGTGACGACGGCGATGATCGCTGCGGCAAGCGCACCAAAGGTTACCAGGGGAATGGAGCCTTCGTAGGTGCGGTGTTTTTTGGCAATGAAGAGGGTGGCGAAAAAATTGAAGACCGCAATCAGGGTTCCGACGGCCACCAGAATGATGCCAAGGTAGAAGAGCGGATGGGCGAGCAGTGGCAGGTAGCTCGTCATCATGACATCGGCTTTGCCCTGCAGGATGACAACGTTGGTCATGACGGCGCCGACCAGCATCATCGCAAACGACACCCAGGCGATTTTCCGGGAGAACAATCTGGAGTTGAGCGGAATCGTGCAGGCAAAATACAGGATCGCGACTTCAAAGAAGAGGATCCAGAAAATCAGCATGTTCAGACCATGGAAGGTCAGGATGCGATAGAACCAATCGATGGGAAGCAGGTGCACCGTCTGCCAGCGCGTGAGCGCGAGCAGCAGGGCGGCAATGCCACCCAGCAACAGGAAAACAACGGCGCTGACCGCGTTGAGTTTGATGAAGCGCTGGGCGGTCAGGCAGACCTTCAGCCCAGTTGTGTCGCAGCTGCGGCTTTCGGCCTGGGCATCGTCCAGCGCTGCAGGATGGGAAAGTGTGGTATTCATGGGAAGATTCGTGGGTTTTTTGGAAGTGGACTTATTCAACGAGGATCTTTCCGATCATGCGGTCGTGTCCGATTCCGCAGAATTCGTTGCAGACGATGGTGAATTCACCGCTGGTGGTTGGCGTGAGGGTGATCACGTGATCGTAGCCGGGCAGTGCCTGAAAGTTGATGTTCAGGGGTTGCAGCGACAAACCGTGCTGAAGGTCCATCGAGGATAAGTGCAGGCGGTAGGTCTCACCCTGCTGCAACTTGAGCACGGGATACCACGACCACATGCGTGCGACGAGGTAGATATCCGTTCCCGGAGCGGGTTGAGCGATGGGAACGCCATTCAGTTCACCGACCTGATTTTCCTCCGTGAAGCGGGTAGCGCGTTCCAGAAATGCGGCAGGTTCGACCGAGTAGGTCTCGCCCGTGCTGTTCTGTTTTCCGCGAAAGTGCCAGAACGGCATCATCAGGGACATGATGAAACACCAGACCAGCGCCATACCGATCCATACTTTTTCGCCGCCTTCCGGGGCCTTGTACCAGTCTTTGGCAGGGATTGAGAGACTCATGGCAATGCCTTGGGTTCAGGGAAGGGTTGCGGGTGAGATGAACAGGAGTTCGACCCATCCCCAGACCGTGTAGGAGAGAATGGGAATCAGAACGCCCAGGATCAGCAGAAGCCATGGATTGTCCATGAGCCGTTTCAGCCAAGGTTCTTTCGATGATGATGTCATGTGTGTAGTTGGGTTATGGGAAGCTCAGGTTCGCTGGTGGACCAGCGCACGCTCCCGATGATGGATTTGACGATGAGAATGAGAAAGAGCATGCCCGCGATGATTGCGATGAGTCCGCCAATCCCCATCACGATCAGGCCGATGGTTTCTCCCGTGTGATGCACGACTTGTTCGTTGGCATAGGATTTTCGCCCGAGACCGAAGCATCCCCCGATGGCAAAACCTGCGACAAAAACACTTTGTCCAATGCCAAAGAGAGCCAGTTGCAGGTTGCCCAACGTCCAGTAGCGCGCCAAGCTGGTGCGGGGTGCGTGGCGGCTCGCGAGCAGGTAGGCCACGGTCATAAAGGCGGCCGTGATGGCCCCGAGTGAGGCGTGATAGTGGGCCGGGATCAGTGTGTTCGATCCGCGGATCAGGAAGCCGATACCGAAGCCCAGTGCGAGCAGCGACATGCTTGCCAGCAGACCCGTGCGAATCAGTCCTGAGCGGGGGCATGCCTGGCGAACCGGAAAGCGTCTCAGGTGGTGGATCACCCGCACTGCCATCAGCGTGGCGACGGGAAACAGGGTCCAACGCATCAAAAAGGTAAATCCCTCGATATAGGTTGAGTTGAGCGTACCGTTCACCGTGAGCAGTGGGCCAGCTGCATGAGGAACAATGAGCAGCGAGAACAGCAGGATGGCGGCCTTTCGGGAGAGCAGCGACGTTGCGGTCAGTTCATGGACAAGCCAGCACCAGACGGCGAGCGCGGCGCAGAGGTTGACGCACTGCAGCACATGTCCAAATCCCCACATCAGCGTTTCGTAGCGGATGTAGGGGTCATGCACTTCGGGCATACCCGCCCAGGCGGCGAGCAGGGTGACCAGTGCAAACAGAAAGGCAAGGCACGCTGCACGAATGCCGATGGATGCATCGACAGGAAGGGAACCCGTTGAGGGGCGCAGCAGGTTTGGCAACAGGTGCATCGCCAGGCCGCTGAAGACCAGCGCCAGTCCGAGAAAGAACACAGGATGATCAATCACAGGAACATAGTTCGCCAGAATGGGTACGGCATCGGGAAGCAGTGCGGTCACCAGCATCAACCCAACACCAGCGCAGGTGATCCATACCGGCAGATACCGGGCAGTTGCAGTTGGTGTTGCCGTACGGATCGCGTCGATGGAGGCGAGGCAGGCGTAGAACCAAAGGATCAGGGCAAGATCCACATGCACAACAAGGCAGCGTTTGAAAAAATGGGCATCGTTGATCCAGTGAGCGAAAAGAGGGAGGCGGCCCACGACCACCGTGATCGAGAGCAGGCCAGCCACAATCAGGCTGGTAATGGCGAGTTGCAGCCATGCGCGGCTTGTGGCGGGAAGCGGTGGACTCACTGTAGCACGATCTTCCGTGCCTTCCGGGGCGGAGCACAGGGATGGGGCGGGATGAGTTGCGCGAGTGGGCATTTGGACAGCATATCCGCCAGAGTTTTCGTTTGTTTTGATGCAGATCAAAAAGTGTTGGGAATTCATGAGCTACCGTAGATGCATGCCGTCGAATCCACCTTACCCCAGTTCCCTGAACAGCTCGGTCGATGCCCTGGAGCAATCCTGTGCCAGCCCGGCCCTGCAGCGGCTTCGCTGCCTCATCATCCTGACCAAGCCGCGACTGGCATTTTTTTCGCTGCTCTCGGCTGCCTGTGGGTATGCCGCAAGTGTGGATCGATTTGAGTGGATCCTGTTTGGAAGCGCGATGGTGGGCACGGCTGCCGCAGCTGGGGGAGCGTTGTCGCTGAATCACTGGTGGGAACGCCGGAGTGATGCCTGGATGCGGCGAACGCGCGCGCGACCCCTGCCGAGTGGACAACTTGCGGCTCCGGTGGCGCTTGCGTGGAGCCTGGTGCTTTCCATGGTTGGTGTTGTACTGTTGGGGGTGGTGTTTGGGGCGATGAGTGCCGGATTGGCAGCTAGCACGATTCTGCTGTATGGGTGTGTGTACACTCCACTCAAACGACGTACCCGCTGGGCGACAGAAGTGGGTTCCCTCTCAGGCGCGCTGCCCCCGCTCATTGGAAGCGCGGCAGCGGGTAATGTGTTTTCGCAACCTGCCCTCATTCTGTTTGCCCTTCTGATTTTCTGGCAGATGCCCCATTTTTTTGCCATCGGCTGGATGCATCGGGAGGACTACCGCAGGGCGGGCTTTCCACTGTTGCCCGCTGTGGATGTTACGGGAAAAGCCGTGGCACTCTGGAGTCTCGCCTACTCTGTGCTGCTGTTGTGCACGCCCTGGGTCGCATGGCTGTTGGGGGCCTGCGGTCCCGTGTTTGTGATCATTGCGACCTTTGGGGCTGTATTCATGGTCTATCAGAGCGCTCGCATGGGGTTCTGCGAAAACCGAAGCAAAAACGTCGCAAGGAGGTTGTTCCTTGCGACGCTGTTCTACCTGCCACCAGTCATGATGGCACTTTGGGTGGAAAATCTGTTCAGGGGGCCGTGACCTTGAGGGTTCCCCGCATGATGGCATAGTGCCCCGGGAATGTGCAGATGAATGGATAGGCACCGGGGTCGGTCGGAGCGTTGAATTCAATCGTGTCGCTCTCTCCTGGTCCGAGCATTCGGGTGTGCACGAGAATCTTGGATTGATCCGTTGGCAGATATTCCGGTCCTTGAGTGGCGGCAGCCATGCCAATCTTGTTGATTTCGGATTCTGCGATCGGCTTGAGCAGCACCCAGTTGTGCGCCATGCCCTGTTTTGGCATTTTTCCGATGTTGGTCAGGGTCAGACGCAGGGGTTCGCCAGCGGTTGCCGTGATCTCGGTGATGTTGAATTTCATCGCATCATTGCCGGTGACCTGAATCGTGCGAACGCCGTCCGCTCCGACAGTTTCGGTGCTGTCAGCGGGTTTTTCGGCGCCGCAGCCAGCGAGTACAAAAAGGGTGATGATGCTGATGAGCGTTTTGAGTAATGGACTTGTGAGTTGCATGGGCGGGAGTATAGCACCCAGCACCCTCTGGAGTTTTGATCTGCGTCAAGGAGCAGCGTGCTTTGTGGATGCACCTTCTGATCGTGAGTGCGGAAGCAGCAGTAAACTGACGGCAAGTGCCTGAATCACCGCAGTTGCGAGAAGCAGGTGGGGATGGTGGGTCCAGGATGGTATCGGCAACCACGCCCGCAGCATTGGCAGCAGCAAGGCAACTTCGGTAACCAGAGCTGCGAAAAGGAACATCCCCAATCCCCATCGTCGCCAGCAATCCGGTCGCATCCATTTCCACTGCAGCGCTGTTGCAATGACAGTGGGCAGCACAACGAAGAGGAACACACTGTGCAGGAAAGCAATGATCAACCAGCGCTGGGTCACGAATGCGGTGGCCAGGGGGGCGCAGGCGAGCAGTTGGGTCAGGGATTTGAGCAACAGTACACACCAGGCGATGTGGAACAGTCCCCTTACGATGCGGCAGGGAGTGTGAGCGTGTTCGTTTACATGAGAACGGTGCGCAAATGCAATACGCGCCAGACCGTAGAGCTGCAGTCCTGCACCGATGGCTGTTACCAGGCGCAGCGAATCCGGAACCGGATTCCAGAACAGCGATACCCCGAACGTGAGAACGACTCCGGCAAATACTGGCAAAAATCCCGTTTCGAGCGCCTTTCGCAACGCAGTTTCCTGCGGTGCGACTGACTGTGCAAGCAAGGCAAGCGGGAACAGGATGAACCAGCCATTGTACTGAAAATGCAGGTACCAGTAAATCGAGTTGGCGTAGAGCGCAGTGTCCCGCAGGTCCAGCGCGGCCAGCGGACCCAACACGACTGGACCCAGGCTGGAGGCGAACATGCAGAGCAGTGAACTCCGTAACCAGGGGCGTGCCCGTGGGTGGACGCGATCCGAACGCCAGAGCAAGAGGGCAAACCAGACGGCAGCAACTGAATGCAGAGTGGTAAAGGCAATGCTCACTGGCCCGTATCCCTGGAAGGGAAAGCTCAACAGCATGCCCAGATTGGCAATCTGAAGGGTGACGAAGAGCTGGATGCAGCGCCGTCGTCTGCTTTTCGGTACAAAGCGTACCCAGGCCAGTGCGAAGAATGCGTTGAACACCCACGCCAGAAACCCCATGTGTGAGTGCGCGTGCAACAGATTGCCGTAAACGAGACCTGGTGTGGGCGTGATGGCCTGCCATCGCAGCAGTGCCCCGAGCCAGGCGGTCACAAACAACCCCAGCAGTGCAATGCTGAAGAAGCGGCGTCCCGCATGGGGTTCGCCGCATTCCGGATCAGCGCAGTCCCAGGCATATCCTTTAGATGGAACCATGGATGTGGAACGATGGTGCATGGTGAAAGGATAGGGCTTGGGTCAAACTCCTGTCTTGATGCACATCAAGAACAGCTCAGGGTTACAGGGTTTGTTGTTCGATCTCCCTGAGGAACTCGCGCAGGCCCGAAATCGAGTGGAAGTGAATGCGTTTGCCTTCCACCGTCAGCAGTTTCAGTTTGCGAAGCCGGGCAAAAACCCGCGAGAGGGTTTCGCTGGTGGTCCCCAATTGACTGGCGAGCAAATGCTTGGGGAGGGGAAGCTGGAGTTCCGCTTGCTCGCCATTGCCGTTTTGGCGGGTTTGAATCTGTTCCAGCAGCCAGCGCACGATGCGGGATTCCGCCTGACGCAGCTTCAATCCCTCCACGGTTTCGACGAGAAAGCGCAGATGCTGACTCATGGAACCGAGAATATTCAAAGCAAGGTCAGGGTCGCGGCGAATTTCGTCGCGGAAAAATGCGCCGGGGACAAATACTACCTGCGCATCTTCGGTAGCCTTTGCCGATGCGGGATAGCAGTGGTTGCCGACCAGAACCGCCTCCGCAAAACATTCACCCGGATAGAAGACCCGAATCACCTGCTCCCGCCCATCCTCCGTGACGCGATGCACGTTGATCGCACCGGAGTGCACCGCAAAAAAACCCAGAACGGGTTCGCCTTCGTGAAAAAGGTAACTGCCCTTTTTCACGCTTTGGATGCGGCAGCCCCGAACGATGTTTTCCAGTGCAGATGAGGACAGTTCCCTGAAAAGATTGGTCTGGCGCAGAGTGCGCATCATCAATACGACACGCACTTCCCCGGGGCAGTGAGGGGTCAGGGACAGGTCAGTCGTGGTCATTGCAATGGGTCTCGGGCAGAAAACGTCAGGATTTTTGATCGATATCAATCCAATTTGCTCCAGAATGCAATAGACTACGGCATGCAATCCACTCCAGAACCCCTCTGTTTTGACGCACGACCCTTGCTGGCCAAGGGAATCGAACCCTTTCCCTATATACTGGAATACAAGCGTCGGCTCCTCCCCGGCCAAGTCTTTCAGCTGTTGGCACCCTTCCAGCCCGTTCCCCTGTATTCTGTTTTTGAAGCGGAAGGCTACGCGGTGGAAGTGAATCAACCCGAACCCGATTGCTGGGAGATCCGTTTTACTCCTTCTTCTTCAGCTACTCCGGGACGTGGACTCGAAATTGATTTTTCGGGAACACAGGATGTCGACGAATCCCAATTGGCTGATACGCTGCGCTCGCTGGGCCGTGATTCCACGCTCAAGGTGCTCACGCAGGAGCGACCCGATGCCCTGCTGGCGACCGTGGACTCCGAGGCATTTGAGTGGGAATGCGAGTCGACCGAATCCGGTCGGTGGATGACCACATTCTGGAGAGTCGTCGCCGATTGAAGATTCGGAAATGATGGAAGGTTTTTGATCAGGATCAAAAATCTTGGCCGTGATGCATGCTAACCTGCATGCGCAATAACGGAACCAACAGGGGAGCGGCTGCTTCGGGTGTACTGAAGTGCAGACCAGCAAATATCGGTGATCGGGCAGTCGCTCCTGTGTTGGTATATGGATCAATCCCCGGAGAATCGCACGTTCTCCGGTTTTTTGTGAATGAAACCAATACCCACTCAATCTTCTGCTCAACTCCGGGAACAGGCTACGCCCTACTACTTGTTTGTGTTTGCACACTTCGCGCTAATGGGCGTGCTCACGCTCGGTTTGTGGGGTTACGGCATCTGGCGCGGCATTGCACCGGCACTACCCGAACTTCGCATGCCAGACTCACATGCGACGACGGAATCCACTGAGCAAGCCGAAGCGGTTGCCGAAGTGGCGATGGTCCCGGGCGAGCAAGCCTATCAAAGCTGTATCGCGTGTCATGGAGATCAGGCACAGGGGAATGAGTTGCTCAAGGCTCCCGCACTCAACCAGCTCCCTGCCTCCTATCTGGCAAACCAGCTCCGAAAATTCAAAAACGGTCAGCGCGGAAGCCATCCCGATGACATGGAAGGTGCCATGATGCGACCCATGGCTGCAACGCTCAGGTCGGAGTCACAGATTCGTGAGGTTTCCACTTACATTGCGGGGTTGGCATCTGAACCGCCAGTCGCCACACTTGAGGGAGACCCGATCCGGGGCAAATCCTACTATGCTGTCTGTGCGTCCTGTCATGGAATTGATGGTCTGGGCAATGAAGCACTTAGCGCACCCTCACTCGTGGGGCAGCAGGATTGGTATCTTGTGAGCAGTCTCGAGCGATTCAAATCCGGTGTGCGTGGTGCCGACCCGGAGGATCTTCACGGAGCACAGATGCGTCCGATGGCGGCAACACTTCCCGATGAGCAGGCCATGCGCGATGTTGCAGCCTACATCTTCACCCTTCATCCATAGGCTTCAGCTGATAACGACCCACTTGTCAGAGCGAAGGTGCGATGCTTTGGCTGAAATAGGAGAGAATCATATCTGCGCCCGCGCGCTTGATGGCGAGCAGGGATTCGTAGCGACACTTCTCCAGGTCGAGCCACCCCATTTTGGCGGCGGCGTGGATCTGCGCATACTCGCCTGAGACCTGGTAGGCAGCGACCGGAAGGGTAAAGCCCTCGCGCACATCCCGAATGATGTCGAGATAGGGTCCAGCTGGTTTCACCATGACCGCATCGGCACCTTCTTCGATGTCGAGTGCTACCTCCATCAGGGCCTCGCGCCGATTGGCGGGACTGATCTGATAAGTGGACTTGTCGAGGTGGTGTGTGCCCGCGGCCTGTGAGCTGCCGACGGCATCGCGGAAGGGACCATAATAAGCAGAGGCAAACTTCGCTGCATAGGCGAGAATGCAGGTATCGTGCAGCTCCGCATCTTCCAGTGCCTCCCGAATGGCACCCACCCTGCCGTCCATCATGTCGGAGGGCGCCACCCAGTCCGTGCCGGCCTGAGCGAGCAGCACGGCCATTTCAACCAGACGTTCCACGGTTGCATCGTTGAGCACGCGTTTGCCGTCGTCACTGAGCAACCCGTCGTGACCGTGGGTGGTGTAGGGATCAAGCGCGACGTCTGCAATGATCGCGAGTTCGGGCACCTCGGACTTGATCGCACGGATCGCACGCAGGACGAGGTTGTTTTCGTTCGTGGCCTCACTCCCGCTGGCATCTTTTAGCGACGGCTCAATACTGGGAAACAGTGCGACCGCAGGGATGCCGAGTTTGTAAATGTTCACAGCTGTGCGAACGAGATCCTCAACGCTGAAGCGATAGACCCCGGGCATGGAGTCCACGGCAAATGGCGCGTTATTGCCTTCGACCACAAAGAGTGGCTGGATGAGGTCTTCCTTGCGCAGCCAGGTTTCCCGGCTCATCGCACGGATGGCGGAGCTTTGGCGCAAACGACGGGGACGGCGATATAAATGCATGCCTTCATGCTAACCGTGATTTTGCAAAATGCCAGTTTAAGGCTGGATGCATGGAGATTTGACGGGAAATTCTGAGAAAAGGGATTGTTTGCACAAGGCCGGATGCGCTAGTCTCGCGGTTTCATTTACTGCAAATACAATCCTATTCACTTGATCGATATGAAAGCGATGACACCGTTGGAAGAACTCAGACACTCCTGTTCGCATATCCTTGCGACTGCCGTACTGCGTCTGTTTCCGACAACCAAGCTGGATATCGGACCCCCAACGGACCAGGGCTTTTATTACGACTTCGATCTCGATCACCGCTTTACCGCCGAGGATCTCGAGCGCATTGAGCAGGAGATGAAAAAGGTGATCAAGGAGAACCAGAAGTTTGAGCGCATCGAAGTCGACCGGGAGCAGGCAAAATCAATCATCGCGGACTTTGGGCAGGAGGCCTATAAACTGGGGCGACTGGACGACATTCCGGAAGGCGAGGCCATTTCCTTCTATCGCAATGGGGAGTTCATCGACCTTTGTGCTGGCACCCACGTAGGATACACCAAAAAGGTCAAGGCGTTCAAATTGCTCTCCATCGCGGGTGCTTACCACCGCGGCAATGAATCCAACAAGCAGTTGCAACGCATCTATGGCACGGCCTTTCCGAGCAAGGAGGAACTGGACGCCTACCTGACCATGCTTGAGGAGGCGAAAAAACGTGACCATCGCCGCATTGGCAAGGAAATGGGTTTGTTCGCCTTTGACGCTGAGCATGTGGGACCGGGGCTGCCACTCTGGTTGCCCAAGGGGTCGGTTCTGGTGGAGGAACTGGAGAATCTGGCCAAAGAGACTGAGTTTGAGGCGGGGTATGAACGCGTTCGCACTCCTCATCTCGCCAAGGAAAAAATGTATCAGATCAGCGGGCATCTTCCCTACTATGAGGACAGCATGTACCCACCGATCGAGATCACCGAAGACGAGGGTGGGGAGAAGGTAAAATACTACCTCAAGGCAATGAACTGTCCGCACCATCACCGCATCTTTGCCTCCCAGCCCAAGAGCTACCGGGATCTGCCAGTGCGCTATGCTGAGTATGGCACCTGCTACCGCTACGAAAAATCAGGCGAGTTGATGGGGCTGATGCGCGTGCGCTCACTCCAGATGAACGATGCGCACATCTACTGCACGGAATCCCAGTTTGAATCGGAGTTTCGCGCGGTGAACGACATGTATCTGAAGTATTTCAAGTTGTTCGGCATCCAGAAGTTTCTGATGCGCTTCTCCACACACGACCCCGAACGTCTCGGACAGAAGTTTGTCGACGAGCCGGAACTCTGGAAAAAGACCGAAGACATGGTTCGGCAGGTTCTGACGGACTCCGGCATTGAATATGTGGAAGTGCCCAATGAGGCTGCATTCTACGGACCAAAGATTGACGTGCAGGTCTGGAGTGCCATTGGTCGGGAGTTTACACTGGCCACCAATCAGGTCGATTTTGCGGTGCCGGGACGCTTTGGTCTGACTTACACTACTTCTGAGAATGAACAGGAAACTCCGCTCTGCATTCACCGTGCACCTCTCGGCACTCATGAACGCTTCATCGGCTTTCTGATCGAGCATTTCAATGGAAACTTCCCCGCGTGGCTCGCACCGGAGCAGGTTCGGCTGCTACCTGTGAATGATGGATTCCAGGACTTTGCCCAGCAGTTGCGACAGCAGATGTTTGACCGCAAGATCCGTTGCTCAGTGGATCACCACTCTGACAAGCTGGGGGCCAAAATCCGTCGAGCTGAATTGGACCGTGTTCCATTCATGATCATTTTGGGAGAAAAAGAACGCGAGAGCGGGCAAATTTCGGTTCGGTCGCGCATCACCAAAGGACTTGAGGGGACGCACGAGGTGCAGGCATTTATCCAAAAATTGCGTACGGAGATTGAGGAACGTCGCCTGCCAGATGGATTTTAAACGGGATTGTTGCTGCGGTAGTGGTTTTCGGGAAAACAAGCCCGAATACCGCGCTGCGCTTGGTTTGTGATTCGATCAGAACCCGTTATCTTGGATTTCACCGAAGTGTGTTCCACAAATCGAACCATGCCCTGAATAGGGCAGGATGGTCAAATGGGATCACTCCTGTTTCCCGAAGGAGGAGCCTAGATGCTGCGGTGCTTCACGGTGGTGAAGACGATCCGGCATTTTGCAAACCAGTATTGGAACCTCATGGTGAATGATGGGAAGCTAGAGAACAGCGTAAAACGTTTGTAAATATAGGAAAAATTACGCGACATACAAGCATTTCTTTGCAACTTGCACGATTTCCGGGACGTGCAGACAAGGTCTGTGCGACTTCGCCTTAAAGGCATACCCAAAAAAACGGACACCCCATGTCAGGTGATGTCCGCTCAAAAGAGTCAAATCTGCGATTCGAGACCGGTGTTAGCTTTCGCTTTTGAACAAGTGCACGTCGCGCTGTGGAAACGGGATCGAAATGCCCTCCTGATCAAAGCGGAGCTTGATGGTTTCATTGAGATCAAAATACACCGCCCAATAGTCGGACGCATTGACCCAGGGACGCACGGCAAAATTGACGCTGCTGTCAGCGAGTTCGAGCAGCCCCACGGTAGGAGCAGGATCTTTCAGGATGCGTTCGTCTGCGTTGAGAACGTCCCAAATCACTTCTTTCACTTTTTTGAGATCGTCGTTGTAGCTGACCCCGTAGACCAGATCGACCCGGCGGGTGGGTTTGGCCGAAAAATTGGTAATGCTGCCACTGGTGATGGCGGCGTTGGGAATGATAATGGCCTTGTTGTCGGGCGTACGCATGGAGGTTGTAAAGAGGGTGACTTCTTCGACGATGCCCGATTCACCGCCCGCAGTGATGAAATCACCCTGTCGAAAAGGGCGAAAGATGATCAACATCACTCCAGATGCAAAATTTGCCAGCGAACCCTGCAGTGCCAGACCAATGGCCAATCCCGCCGCACCGATGACTGCTACCAGCGAAGTGGTTTGAATGCCCACGACATCGAGCACCGCAATCACGACGGCTGCCAGCAGCAGGGCGTTGACGATGTTGCCGACAAAGCTGACCAGCGTGGGGTCCATGTGCCCCTTGGTCAGCGCGTTTTTAGTCATCTTGCTCAACCAGGAGGCAATGCGCTTTCCGACAAGAAAGAGCACAATCGCCAGAATGATTTTGATGCCATAGGTCGCCGAAAATTCAATGGCGAGCTGCAACCATTCATTCAGCTGTTCGGGGGAGAAGACGGAGGTGGATTGATTTTCCATAATGTACGAATGTTATTCGATGTTGATCGGGGAAATTGATTGGAAAATGATCGAATTGCAACTGCGTTTGCGAAATCGCAACAGGATGCAACTGCCATGGAGAAGCATCCATCAGCACAGCTTCAGCAGACAGGTTGAATTCCAGTGGAATTCCTCTATAGTTTGGCAGGAGGCGGGTCCTGGATTGACTCGCATTCACAACCGACAAAAACTGCTTCGTATGGACGCAAAATACTGGATTGATTTACTGGGACTGCAGGAACACCCCGAGGGGGGGTATTATCGTGAAGTCTATTGCTCCAGTGAGACGGTGTCCAAATCCGCACTTCCCGAGCGGTTTCAGAGTGAGCACGCCTTTTCCACGAGCATCTACTACTTGCTTGAGTATGATGATCTCTCTCGGTTTCACCGCCTCCATCAGGACGAAATCTGGCACTTTTATGAGGGGTCGGCGGTGATGGTGCACACACTGGAATCAAAGCGACACACAGTCTTTCGTTTGGGACGCAACCCGGCTAAAGGGCAACTGCCCATGCTGGTGATCCTACACGGAACCCTGTTTGCCGCCGAACTTGAAAACAAGCGTTCCTATGCCCTGTTGGGCTGCACGGTCAGTCCGGGATTCAAATTTGAAGACTTTGACCAACCTTCCCGCTCGGAACTCACCCACCGCTTTCCCGAACACCACGACTTGATCACCCGCCTCACGAGTGCCCAGTGACGTTTATTTGCAGTGCTTCAGCCAGCGAAGCATTTGAAACGCTCCCCGAACACTTCCATCATTTCTTCGGAAAACCGGGTATTTTGACAGCACCATGTCGATGACAAATGCCAGAGGACCGGGCAGGCTGAGCGGGCCGACGAATCCAACGGATTTCCCCTTGCGAACGGTCGCGAGCTGCAGGCTGTCGTGGTAGACGAACCCCGGTTGGTCCACGGTGAATCCGCGACGCACTTCGATGACGCCTCGAAGCAGCCTGGCCAGATAGCGACCCTGTTGTTGCAGTGCAGCGTCATCGCGCGCCATCGTCTTGCCCACCGAATCCACAATCTGAACCAGCTCTGGCAGCAGGAAGAGGCGTTCGTGTTCGCGCAAACGCAAATCCGGACGCACGACCTGCTTCCCAGCAAACTGATTGGGCGCAAGTCCGAGCAACTGCTGCAACCAGAGCGGAGGTTCCGGCAAATGGGGGTCGACGGTGATCGCATCGCGTTTCATCTGCTGAATCGTTTCGGTATCGAGCAGGGAAATGGCCTCCCACCGCAACTGTCGGGCAATGCGGTCTTCAATTTTTGGTTTCACGTTACGATTGGCAAAGGCAAAGCCCCCTCTGCACTCCAGAATCACCTTCCGGGAGGGTCCCTTCCCTGAAGTGACGGGGCGGGTGAGGCTTGCGGCAAGATCGATGCATGATGCATCGCCTCCCACCACACACAGAGGGGTGTCTGACGCTGTGTTCAGCATGAACTGCTGAAAACGTTCGGCCTGTGCAAGACTGTTGAGTGGGAATGTCGCTGTTGTGTTTGAAGGAACTGGATCGGCCTGATTTCCAACCAGCAGGTAATCGTAGTGGAGAGCTTCAGACTCGCCTTCGAGAAACACCTGACGCTTCTCCGGGTCAACACGGTCCACCCGACCGTTTTTGCATCGAAAACCAAACTTCTTGCTGGATTGGTGGAGCGCTTTGTGGGTGACTTGATTGCGTTGCAGCAATCCCGCAGCAACTCCGTGCCTTACTACCTGCGGCGCCAGATCCTCGACGTCGCCAATGAAGGTAATTTCGGCCCATTCCGAGCGAAATGCACTGCAAAACCCCAGAACGCTCGTCCCGTATCCGAGAATCAGAATTTGCCGACGGCGCAGATGTGCATTGGGGGTGCGTGGAGATTTTGGTTTCATGATCAGAGGCGACGATGGTTCTCAACCCATACGGTTTCCTTGAACCGGAATCCATGGGTTAATCTATCTCCAGGACGTTAGTGGAATCAACCCGATTGCGTCAGTCTTCATCATCTCCGTCGGGAGTAACAACGTCCACGGCGGTTTTGACGGTGTGTCCGGCAACCGAAACGGTGGTGTTGACCGCTGTTGCCGCGATTGCCCCCGTTGTGGAAATGACGATGCATCCGGATTGGCAACAGATGCCAATCAGCAGCAAGAACAGCACGAGGAAACGAGGAGTCTGGCGCAGGATGTCGGGCATGTCAGTGCAGGGTTGCGTTGTGCGAATGCTCCATCTATGCAAGCAATTCGTGAAAGAGGCAACTCCCATCCTCGACGTGGTTTGTGCGATCATCCGAAGGCCTGGTCACCCCCGGCAATGCCTTGCAACACGCCGATCTCTGAATGACCCCAACCTGCCCGGGAAATGGGAGTTTCCGGGTGGCAAAATCGAACATGGAGAGACGGCTGAGCAAGCAATACTGCGGGAGATTCGGGAGGAACTCTGCATTGAGGTGGTAGCGGAACACACACTGACTCCGGTCTGCCATGCGTATGTGCACGCGCACGTCCGCCTGCATCCCTTCATCTGTCAGCTGCGTTCAGGCACACCCCGACTGCTTGAGCATGTGGAATTGTCGTGGGTATTTCCCCATCAACTTTCGGAGCTGGACTGGGCACCTGCCGATGTGCCGATTCTGGAGCAGTGGTTGCAGTGGTGTGAAGCGTAGCGATGCCCACACCTCTCCTGCTCTCGCGACCTGTCACTCCATGCCCAGTTTTTTCAGCTTGGGAGTGATCACCACCCGGCAATAGGGGTAGTTCCGGTTGTTTGCATAAAAATCCTGATGGTAATCTTCGGCTTCGTAGAAGGTGCTTGCAGGAGTGATTTCAGTGACAATCGGATCGTTAAAACGGGATTGTGCGCGATCCCGGGATGTGGTGGCCGCAGTCTTTTGAGCTTCACTGTGGAAGAAGATCGCGGATCGATACTGGGTACCGATATCCGCACCCTGTCGATTGAGAGTTGTAGGATCGTGGGCCTCCCAGAACAGATCGACCAGTTCTTCATAGGAAATCACAGAGGGATCAAATTCAATCTGGATGACCTCTGCGTGACCCGTGTCTCCCAGCGAGACTTCCTTGTAGCTCGGGTTTTTGGTGTGACCTCCCATGTATCCGGAGCGCACGGATTTCACACCATCAAGGCGTTCGTAGACGGCTTCAGTGCACCAGAAGCATCCTCCGGCAAGGGTTGCGGTTTCTGAGTTCATAGGTGTGGATGAGTCCATGGATAAAAGAGTATTGGGCAGCAGCAAGAGAAACGGAGCAAGCGTGAAAATACGGAATACGCCGCTGCGATTGCGGATTTCATGCTTTTGACTTGGTCGGGCGGATTTCATGGTCTTGAATGCAGGCAACACTTAATTTCAAACGAAAGAAGTGCGCCCAGGATTTCGCAAATCTGCAGCCCAAGGATCTGATGAAAATTGCCCGAACCCGTCTGAATGGAGTCCTCACTCACGTTGGTAGCATGGATGGAAGCACCTTTCACCCGGTGTTGGGATCGCTCTGGCAAGGAGAGATCGAACTCGATACCTCCCGGGAGATCGAGCTTGCTCACTTGGAGGCCCCCATCGATCCACCGCAGATTTTTGCGATCGGACTCAACTATCGGGAGCATGCCAAGGAATTTAACAACCCGATCCCCGAATTTCCGGTTGTATTCCTCAAGAGCATTGCATCCGTGCTGCGCCCGGGTGGATTGATCGAGATCCCCGAGAGCGCCGGAGCAACCTTTGTTGACTACGAAGTTGAACTTGCGGTGGTGATCGGGAAGCGGAGCCGGAATGTTTCGCCTGAGCAGGCACTCGAATCCGTGCTCGGGTACACCATCGCCAACGATGTGACCTCGCGCGACTGGCAGAAGGACAGCAAGGGTGGAGGTCAGTGGTGTCGTGCCAAGTCGTTTGATACCTTTTGCCCGATAGGTCCCTGGATCGTAACGCGCGATGAGCTGCCCGATCCCAACGCCCTTGCGATTGAGAGTCGGGTGAATGGAGAGTTGCGCCAGCAGAGCCACACGTCGGACATGATTTTCACGGTGGCACAACTTGTGAGTTTTCTCAGTCAGAACCTCACCCTGCTGCCCGGCGCTGTCATCCTTACCGGAACCCCTTGTGGCGTTGGAGCGGCGATGCAGCCTCCACAACGCCTCAGTGCAGGTGATGAGGTGTGCTTGCGAATCGAGGGTATCGGCGAGCTGGTCAACACGGTTGGTATGGAAGCACAACACTGAGCGGGGTCCATTTCAGCTGAGCAATCAAACTCCACAGCAGCCACCGATTTGGGGAATGCGCGGCAGTCGACGCTGGGATTGCGCCTCTAGAAAGGCCCTGTCTTTCGCAGCACTTTGAAGTCGAGCATCAGGGGCAGGTTGTCTGCATCTCCGTCAAAGGAGGTATGATCCATTACAAAGGTGTAGTCACCCACCTTGAGTGGAAAATGGTAGAGTTCAACTTCCTTCACATTGCTCTCCCGGTGAAGGTATACCACCTCACGATTGGAGTCCTTTCCATGAACCAGATAGCGTTTCAATAGCTCAAACTCCGTTGTTTCCATGATATAAAAGTCGAATGACTGTCCGCTGAGGCTCTCAATTTCGATACCGATCAGATTCGACTTCGATGCGATGGCAGGATAGCCGTGAAAGCTGCGGGGTGGAATTTGCAGGGTTTGATGATCGGCCACTTCATAGCGCGGCGAAGTATAAATCGCAGCACCCACGATGATGACCAGAATGGCCAGCCAGGAACTGCGCGAGACCTTGCGCAGCCGGGAAGGCTCCGTTCCAGTGGGATGATCCAGGCGACGTTTGAGGTAGGGTCTCATCCATTGAAATGATAGAAGTTTCGTGGGGGACTTCAATTCCTGTCTGAGATCCTCTGTGGGAAAATGAAGCGCAGTCAGCGTTGGTTTCAGGTCAACGATCCTGCTTCTGCTTTCCCTGTTGTTCGATGCGTTGCAACACATCGCGAATCTCGGTCAGCAGCTCCTTGAGTTCTGCATTGCTGTGGGAGCTGGGTTCTGTCGCTCCTGTGGTCTCCGAAACTGGCTCTGATCCGTTCTGCGCATCCCTCTCGCGCTGTGCAAGCACGGCTTCGCGAAAGCCCTCCGTATCGATGATGCCGGTGAGCGTGACCAATGCACCCGTGGAGGATTGGCCTGCAGTCTCGACGGTGAGGGTTTGCAGTCCCATCGCCCGCATAATGGGTCCCTGGCGAGTTCCTGTGTCGGTGATTTTTTCAAGCGGGATCGTTTTTTCCGTTTTCACCAGCACCCCTTTTTTAACCTTGAGCGCCTTGTGGGTGAGGACGCACTGCACACTTTTCAGGTAGCGTCGGGAGAAGTACATCCCAAGGGGTAGCCACAACAGCAGCAGTGGAATCCCCACAATAGAGAATAGACAGATCAAACTACCCGAAATGAGCCAGTACTGACAAACGCGGCTGTCAAATTCGGCGACACGAAGGATGCGCTCTTGAGTCATGCTTTCAGGATCGCACAATACAGGTGGTTTTCAAAAGGAATCTGTGTTTTGAGTAGAAATTGAAATCTCCCATTGTGTGGATCTGATGCGTCATTGCTGCTTACGCATGCGTCGTCGGATCGCCTGTGCATAGAAAAAGACCGGAACGATCACGAGCACCGAAAGCACCCACAATACATAAACATGATATTGTTCAACCTGCTGGAGAGAGGCCATTTGGGCAGCGACTTCGTTGTTCACCTGACGGGCATAGGCGATGGGTCCGACAGCAGCATCACGAGCGATCGCAAAGCCGGGACCCCACGCACTCTGCAGGCCCAGTGCACTCACTGAGGCATAGGCCTTGTATCCGATGGCAATGGCGCCCAATCCGAGCAGCCCGATGCCGATGGTGCCCATGCCGATGACACCGACTCCGACCACGCTGCAGGTGAGGAATCCGGCGCTCACCAGCCCCACACTGATCCCGCCAACCGCAAATCCACCAAAAGCGAACAGCACACCATAGGCCGTGTCCCCAAACGCAATCCATCCCACTGCGGGCCCCTCACCCCGCTCCTTGACGGAGAATTGCAGGTGCATCAAGGGCAGGCCGAACAGTTTCCATTTACTGCGGTACTCCCGTGCCGCAGAACCCACCTGATCCCGTGGATCTTCGAAGGCCTCTGGCTGGCGCAGGCGTTCCTGCGCGCGTAATTCCGCATTGCGTTTGAGCATGCGAAAGGTGGCAACAGGCCAGGCGAGCACGAACAGGAGGATGAGCACCTGGCTCGCCACAGCAAGAACCGGGGCAGTGGAGGGAACGTAAATCGCCAGGAACATCATACCGACCAGCAGTGCGATGAAACTGAGCGATGAGCCGATGAAAAAGAGGGTGGTCCAGATGACCTGCTTGCGTTCCCGGTCCGTGCGGCTTTGGTCGAGATTGGCCCGCACCATGAAAAAGCTGCCAATCAGCCCCGAGACCGAAGCGAGCAGGGCTGCAATGCCCAGTCCTTTGGCTACGCTACTGGTGTGGGCGATGGCGGCACCCATGCTCATGGCTTTTGCGGTTGGTGCCAGCGATGGGAGCGCGGCCAGCACTGCCATGGTGAATACCTTGCCCGGGGTGCTGCGCACCAGCGCATCTTCCACAAAACTCGTCATGCGATCCCGCAGCAGGGCACGTCCGCGGGAGAGGCGTTGTTTGACTGCATCCTCTGTGAGTTCGAGTTCGGCGGCGACGTGCCGGATCGATTGGTGTTCGCGGTAGTAGAGAATCAGCGGTTCCCGGTAGGAGGCAGGAATTTGCTGCAACGTGTTCCACAACAACTTCTGCTCCTCGAGTCGCATGGTCTGCTCTTCGATACTGTCGTCCTCGGTTTCGGTCATCCCGATGGACTCGAGCGAATGGGCCTGAGTGCTCGGTTCCTTTGACTGTTTGCGAAGGTGGCGGCTGACCTTGAAGCGCAGAATACCGCAGAGCCAGGCGCGAAGTTTTTCGGGTTCACGCAGGGAGGATAGTTTTTTCCAACCCTCAATGAATGCTTCCTGGGCCACGTCTTCACTTGCGCTGACGTTTCCCATGGATGCATAGGCAAGCGAGCAGAGCAGGCGTTGGTAGCGTTCGATAATGCGACCATATGCGTTGCGGTTCCCTTTGAGGGAGGCAATCACCAGAGCGGTATCGCTGAGTTCTTCTTCGGAATGGGTTTGAGTGGTGAGCATGGCAAAATGTGTTCTGGATGCATGTGCCCGAAACTGGGGTTGGGGTGACAGTTTTTTTGCCAAATCAACGTATCCCACGAAACCGCAAAAATCGACTCTCCGGCCGGGTTTGCTGGGAGCAAGTTTGGAAAAAATCGAAAAAGTTTGTCACCCCATGTGCGGAAATCGGCTCTTACCTGCAAACGCCGAGAGCATTTTGTCCTCAGCAACACCATCATCTGAAACCTAACGATTATGCCAAAAACCATGCAACTCGCCCATTCCCGCCGTTCCGTTCGAAACCTGCTCACGCTCGCCATGGCGATGATGCCACTGTTTGGAATCGCGAACCCTGTTCCCGAAATCATCGATGACTTTTCCGACGAAAATCTGAATCAACTGGGCTTTCCCCGCATGGTCATTGAGGATACCGCAGTGGGTGGAAAGTCCACTTACATACAGACGGTTGCCTCGGGAGCGATCTCCATGAAAGGCGATCTTGTGCCGCCTCGCGGTCAGCCGGGCTGGGTTAGTCTAGTGTTTCCGCTCAGTCCAGATGGCAGTCCTGTGGACCTAAGCGCATACGAAGGAGTCCGGCTCCGTATCCGGGGGCAGCAGGGCATGCTCTCGCTCTCGGTGAATAGCACTGAAGTCGTGAATTACGATTATCACGCAGCATTGCTTGAAGCGGGTGGGGTGAAATATTCCGAGCTGAAAATCCCCTTCAAGAGTCTGAAACGTGCATGGTCAGAAGCGACATCCCTGAACACGCAAACCATTGCGAGCATCAGCCTGACAGCCGTGGGCATACAGCCCGGCGCGTTTGCTTACGAGCTGGGGGAAATCGGATTCTATTGATTCGGCAACGCAACCTGCCTTCGCATCGAACAATCCCGTGAATCCGACGACCATGCCAATGGAAACCCGCTATCACTATCTGGACGCTGTGCGCGCATTTGCGCTGCTGCTTGGCATTGTGTTTCATGCCAGCCTGTCCTTCACGCCCATGTTTATTGGATGGGCGGTCATGGATGTGTCTACCAGCTCGCTGGTGCTCCCGTTCATCACCGTGAGCCATTCGTTCCGCATGGAGCTGTTTTTCCTGATCTCAGGATTCTTCAGCCACAGGGTTCTGTGCCAGCGGGGAATGGTGCATTTCCTCCAGTCCCGCTTTCTGCGAATTGCAGTTCCATTTGTGGTTGCCTGGTTCATTCTCAAACCCCTGCTGGTGTCGGGCTGGGTGATGGGATTTGCCAGCCTGCGCGGCGAGGTGGATGTGCTGGCTGGTCTGAGGGGAGGATTCCAGTCGTTGCAAACCCTTCCAGCCGGCCTGTTTGTGGGAACACACCTCTGGTTTCTTTATTACCTGATGCTCACGACAGTTGTTGCAGTGATCCTGCGCACCCTGTTCGGGCGAAGCGAGCGCATCCTTTCGCGCGCAGACGCCGTGCTCCGGTGGGGCATCAAATGCAGGGGATCGCTGTTACTGGTCGCCGTTCCGACGGCGGTGCTGATTGCTCAGATGCAGACATGGGGAATGGACACACCGGACAAAAGCCTGGTGCCGCACCTTCCGGTTGGACTGGTGTATAGCGGATTCTTCCTGCTGGGCTGGATGTTGAACCGCCAACCCGAACTGATGGAACGCATCGCGACCGTGTCCCGAGGGACTTTGGGTGCGACAGTGGCAAGCATCGTGGCGACGCTTTGGCTTTCCACTTTCCAACTCCAACCCTCCCACCCTGGCTTCCAGTTGGCGCATCTGGCACATGCCTTCAGTTATGCCGTCATGATGTGGTCATTGCTTTGCGTGACGCTGGGAGTGTTCCGACGCTTTGTGGACCGACCCCATGCGATCATTCGCTATCTCGCAGATGCCTCATACTGGCTGTATCTGATTCACCTTCCTGTGGTTGTATGGCTGCAGGTTGCGATGGCCGAGCTGCCATTGCACTGGACTGCAAAATGGGT
Source organism: Puniceicoccaceae bacterium (assembly GCA_040224245.1). Classification (NCBI taxonomy): domain Bacteria; kingdom Pseudomonadati; phylum Verrucomicrobiota; class Opitutia; order Puniceicoccales; family Puniceicoccaceae; species Puniceicoccaceae bacterium. Next base: position 26,927 of record JBEGIR010000027.1, read on the forward strand.
GCTCATCTGCACGCTGACGGTGGCCATCGGCCTGTTGCTGTATGACCTCGCTGTTCGACCGACCTTCCTGGGCAAGCTGTTGAACGGACGCAAACGGGAGCGCATCCTGTTTGCAAAAACACCAGCACCGCTTCCGCAAAACTGAACCCGAGCCGCCGGGAAAAGCATTCAGACTTTTCCCGGCAAACAAACTGTGCTAAGGCATGGACCATGCCTGCACCCCACGGTCGAGTTCCCTGCATTCTGATCGCAGACGATCAAAAAGACATCCTCAGTTCGGGAAAGTTACTGTTCAAAGGGGAGGGCTTCCCGAAAATCTGTTTGAGAGCGAGCTTTTCGGTCATGTGAAGGGAGCGTTTACAGACGCACGCTCTGACCGCATGGGTCGATACGAACTGGCCGATGGCGGCACCTTGTTTTTGGATGAGATTGGAAACCTGTGCTTCAAGCATCAGGCGACTCTGTTGCGCCTGTTGGAAAGCGGTGAATTTGAGCGTCTGGGTTCCTCAAAGACACGCACTGCCGACGTGCGCCTGATCTGTGCGACCAACGCGAATCTGGCGGAGCTGGTTCGCAACGGGAGTTTTCGCGAGGACCTGTACTATCGAATCAATACCGTGCCAGTGCACATCCCGCCGTTGCGGGAGCGTCCGGAGGACATCCTGCCGCTTGCGGAGGCATTCCTCACCAAATACCGCAGCAAATACGGAAAACCCCTGAAGCAAGGCTTCAGTGCAACCACAACGACGCAGCTGCGTCATTACTCCTGGCCGGGCAATGTGCGCGAACTCGAACACGTTGTTGAGCGCGCCGTGCTGTTGAGCCGGGGCGATGAAATCGAACCTGCCAATCTCGGCCTGCATTCGGAATCGGAGCGGATGGTCCCTGATTCCGGGACCGGCACGCTTGCGGCGATGGAGCGCAAGATGCTGCTCGATGCCATCTCCCGCTTCCCCGGCGACCCCAATCAGGCAGCCGAACAGCTTGGCATTACCCGCAGTTCTCTTTATCGCCGCATACACAAGTACCACATTCCGTTGTAGTTGTTTTCCATCCCATCCGCAGAACCTGTCAACTCCAGGTTCCCGGATCACTCTGGTTTCCATGCAAGCTCCTGAATCCCGGCCTCAACCCAAATTCACCTTTCGAAGGATACGGTGGCTTGTCATGCTTTGCACCCTGCCCGGTTTGATGACAACCGTGTTCCTGCTCTGGCTCGGTGATTTCAGCCGTTTCACCTGGATCGCAGTGCTCTACTTGCTGTTGTTTTTCTCGTTGGTTGTCGGCTGGATGTTGCTCGACAGCGTGCGCCGACCGTGGCAAATCCTGTCGAACATCCTGTCGGCCTTTGGAGAGCAGGACTACTCCATGCGTGGAAGTTCGGCGGAGCCCGGCGATCCGATCGGGCTGGCCATGTGGGAGACCAACCGTCTGGCAGACCTTCTGCAGGAAGAGCGACGGATTCGACTCGAACAAAACCTTCTGCTGGACCGGATTCTGCGGGAGACCGATATTGCGATCTTCTGTTTCAATGCCGACAACCGACTGGTTATTGTCAACCAGTACGCCGCCAATCTGTATGGTCAACTTCCGGAAAAACTGGTGGGTCGAACCCTGGAGCAGCTTCAACTCGGATTTGCACTGACGGCAGCCCATTCCACCGGGCACAGCACGTTTTCGATGGATCATTATGAATACGCTCCCGGAGAAACACATGCCAGCGGTCTTCGGGTGGTTGTCTTTCCGGGCTATTTTGAAACGGTCGGAACCAAAATTTTGCAGGGCAGAGACTTTCTCGATACCGACAACCATGAGTCGGAGAAGGTCGTGATCATCGACCAGACTCTCGTGGACAAGTATTACTCGGGGCAGAATCCCGTGGGGCAGACCCTTCAGTTCTGGGGGCAGACACTCAAAATCGTGGGAGTCGTCGAACGGGTGCAGAGCAAACCCTATTTCATTAAGGACTTGAGCGTGGCACTCTATTTTCCTGCACGCCAGTGGGATATGGATCGCTTCTACACGGACTTTATCGTGCAGGTGGAAGGGGATCCGGTTCGACTGCAGCAAACCCTGCGTCAGGCCATTCTTGATGTTGACCCGAAGGTCACCATGGAGATTCACACCTTTCAGGAAATGTTTGAACTCGCCACCTTTGCGCAGCAACTCCCCATGATGATGACCCTGTTTTTTGCCACCATCGCAGTCCTGCTGACTAGTATCGGACTCTATGGACTGATCAGCTTCACCGTGATGGAGCGCACCAAGGAATTTGGCATTCGCATGGCTCTGGGAGCGAAACCGCGCTCGATTTTAGTCCGCATTCTCCAGGGCAGCGGACGCTTGATCGCATTGGGACTGGTGATCGGTCTGCTGATCTCACTGGTCCTCTGCATCCAGATCAACCCACTGCTCTCTGACGTTCATACCCTGCAACCGATGAACTTCACGTTGGTAGTGCTGTTTGTTGCGGGGATCTGCGTGCTCGCAAGTCTCGTCCCAGCCCTGCGCGCCACACGCGTCAATGTGATCGACACCCTGCGCTATGAGTGAGTCGTAACACAGTGTTGTGCACACAACGGGGCCGACGCCGACTACTCCAGTAGCAGGCTCGACATCACGCCCTCGTAACACACCCAGGCAACGATCACGGAGAAGAGGAAATGAAGGGCTACTTGCCGAACCTGCAGCTTTGTCTGTTCGGGGCGCTTGTAGCGCTGCCGTCTCATCAGCTTGCGCGTGCGTTTCACCCGTCGTGCGGAGCGTTTGGGCAATAATGGCCGCGGCTTGCGACGCCGGTTGGCCCGGCTCTGGATGGACCGGCGATAGGGGGGTCGTTTCCAGGCCTGCCAGCTCAAAATCGCTTTAAGGATTGAAAACCGCATGGCGTCGCATGTTAATATAAAGCTTTTATTTCGCTACCACACCATGGGATACCTGAACGATGCGAGCCGTTCGAAAGTGAACGTCAAAACCCTCAAGAAACTCAAAGGGGTGCGTCCCATTGTGGCCATCACTGCGTATGATGCGCTCTTCGCCCGCCTTGTCGATCCGTATGTGGATTTGATTCTGGTCGGGGATTCTGTGGGCAACACCTTTCTGGGCTTTGACGACACCACAGCCGTGACGCTCGACATGATGGTGCACCATACGGCGGCGGTGACACGCGCCAAACCCACTGCCATGGTGGTGGCGGATGTTCCGTTTTCCCTTGCCTATGAGAGCGATGATCGGCTCCTGCAGACCGCGCGCCGGCTCATGCAGGAAGGAGGAGCGCAGGCGGTCAAGATCGAGGTGGGGCACGAGTCCCTGTTTCCCCGGCTCGAAATGCTGGTCGCTGCAGGCATACCCGTGGTGGGCCACATTGGATTACTGCCGCAGAACATCCACGCTCTGGGCAGCTACCGCAGCTACGGAAACCGGGAGACTGGCAAACGCCGCCTCATCGACTGGGCACTGCAGCTGCAGGCAGCGGGCTGTTTCTCCGTGCTGGGGGAAATGATCAAGCCCGAGACCGCCGTCGAGATCACCCAGTCCCTGCAGGTACCCTTCATCGGGATCGGCTGCGGTCATCAGTGCGACGGCCAGATCATTGTGCTCTCCGACATTCTCGGCATGCACGAGCACCCGCCCAGTTTTGCCAAGGTCTTTGCAGAAGTGGGACAACTTGTGCAGCAGGGCGTCAGCGCCTACGCCGAGGCTGTCAAGGATCGCAGTTTTCCTGAAGCCTAAGCCGTTCCGACGTCACGTGTTTGGAACTCGAACGGAAGGCAGGTTTCTAAAGCAGCGTTTTCCCGCACGTCGCGGTTTGGAAAACTCACGTTTCCTGCTGCGGAAGAAGGAAGTGCGAAAAAACCCGTAGCCGAATTTGGGAAAATTCGGACCGTGGATCGGCGATCACTCACCGGGAATTGTGGTCGGAAGAAAATACCATAAGTTTATTGAGTGCGACTGCGCTTTTGCTGATGCGGTTTGTTTTCAACCTTGAGCGCGCACTCTGCTACCGTCAGAATTGCTGTGGAAAATCCTCAAGCACCCTCTTGCAATGACCTCACCATTTCATGTTCCTCTGGATCTGGCAGATCGCATTCGGCCCCTTTGTGTAGGGTTGGGATGGTGTTGTTTCATGGAAGGTGGGTCTGTCATGAGCCGGTCGGGAAAAGTTGGACAGAAATGAGAAGCTGCTAAGAGTAAAAAGCAGCCAATGAAAAAGAGACGAAAGTTCACCGCAGAGTTCAAAAGCAGAGTTGCCCTGGAGGCGATTCGGGAACGTGAACCGATCCATGAGATTGCGAAACGTTACCAGATCCATCCGACCCAAGTGACGGAATGGAAGAAGGCGTTGTTATCGGGAGCCGGGAGCGTGTTTGAATCACAG
>JBEGIR010000028.1 GCA_040224245.1 Puniceicoccaceae bacterium
TCCTCAACAGCGATACCAAAGGGGCGAGAAACTTGCAGCCTGAGCACAAGATATCTGCTACGTTTGGCCTACGGCCTTCACTTCGCAGATATCTTCCACTGAGTATTGACCACTTCAACCAGAATCGATAAATCACTTAACCATAGCTTCTCAACTGTCCAAAACATCCGACCACCTCAATTACTTTCTTGGGACAGGCTCTAATCTAGGTGCTTGGGCAATCAACACGGCTACTGTGTTGATACTGGCCACAGTGCAGCGAAGGGTGATCGGCAGGGGTAGCTTTGCTGAAAGCCTCTTAACCACATTGCCATTAAATGCTTCGCAGTCCCACTATGCGTAAAGTTTTTTCCGCAATGCATCCAATTGTTCAGCATGTTTGGTCGGGTTCATACTCCTGAGCTTTCTCAAATTTTGCAGTTTCCAGCGAACAGACGGAAATTTCTGGAAATCGTGGATGTTCCAATTGGGTGCAGTCTGCTCGAAGCTTAAAAGGAATTCTTTGTCTCTTTCGTTAAACGCAGCGTGAATCTCTTGCACCAGCCGATCTCGGGTTTGTTCGTAGTCTGAGTAGGTGAATAATTCGTCAGTCATTCCCTCAAAATGATTTATAAATGCATTCCGCTGATCTTGAAAGTTTGGACGGATGATTTCGTGAATCGGACGATCACTGCTCAGCAGAGAATAGAGAACTCCTTTTTTGATTTCCTCGGAAATCGGCTCATTATCCAAAAACCATTTTACGTCAAAAAGATCTCTGGGGTGCTGTCGGTCAAGAGCTGCGCAGATTTTTCCACCATACAGTTGCCCTATAGCAACGACCTCGATTGCGCAATATGCTTCGAATGCATCTTGGGCATTATGACAAAGGACAAGCTTTCTTGAACCTGAAAACAACCCTCGGCGAACGGTATTTACCTCAACCTTGATGGAAGCGTTGTTACTGGAAATCAAAAGCTTTGCTGAAGAGATGTGGTGATACACTTCCAGATTCAATCTCAATCCAGCGACGCGTGTTTTGATTCGGTCCAATGCCTGTTTTATATGCTCAAGAGTCGTATCCCTGGGCTCTATTGGAACATAGGTCAAATCGATATCAACGGAAATTCTGGGCATATTGCGAACAAACAGGTTGATTGCTGTTCCTCCATGTAGGGCAAAGCAAGACTCCCGTGCTACCTCTGGAATGATAGAGAGTAATAGCTTTACCTGGTTAATGTAGGTCTTGATCGCCATGGATTGACAGTTCTCGTGGGAGCACGATTTGAAACTCGGAATCATACGAGCCACCCTTTTCGATGGTTCGCTTGCCTGAACCCAAGTCTACCCGAGATGGGTCAAGGTAGTGGAACCAATCATGTTCAGTTTTTTTTGATAGAAACAGAAAGAGCCTTTTGACCTTCACTGACTTGCAGGCCTCAAGGAGTTGCTGAACGATATTGGGGCGAAGCGTATTCGAACCTTCGAGGATCTCAAAGCATTCCACTAATCCATGATGCTTTGGTGACATGTAGAGAAGCTCCAGTAAGGCACGTTCGGGGCTTGAGAGTTTTATCGAAAAATCTCCGCAGTCCATTTCGGATAAAGCCAAGGAAGGGGGAAGGAAAGATGTAGCCATGTAGCTGAGATCGACCCCCCAGTCATGTGCTTTTATCCACCGAGGCAACGGTACGCGTTCTGGTCCCCAAAGGAACTCTCTCTTGGTCGACAGCTCAAGATAGTGTGCTTTTCCGTGAAGTTTTAGAGCAGTTTTTCCTCCGGGATGGATTTCCAGCTGTGCATGTTTTTGTAGGGCGTAAACCGCACCACGGAAATCAACCGAGTCTCCGGTTCGAACAAACGCTCCTTTGCCCACAGCTTCGATCCAGTTACTGTGACGGTAATGGTAGAGCAATTGGCTCGATACTCCTTGAGTCTTCAACCACGAAGTCAACGCCACTGTTCCACGTGGCCAACGCCGAAGGAGTTGGTTTAAAACAGTCTTTGATTCTAAAGCCATACTTTATAAATTAACTCAGAAATAAACCCAGATCGAATTATGGTTTAAATACGACGGTTATTATAAAGCAATACTTTAGATTCTCAGTACAAAATAAACCTAAAAAACTTTCGCTCAGCAATCCCACACTTGCAATGCTTCAGAAAAATCATCCCACTCGCAGTTGTTTTCAACCACAGATGACGGGATACCACAGATAGGGATTTTTGAGAAAAAAGGAAACCCGCAGGATATAGAACACTCTTCAAGTAATTCAAAATCAGTGGGTTAAAATTCTTCCAAAAAATTCTTTGTATCTGTGTCAATCTGAGACATCTGTGGTTCCCATTCTCTCGTCGCTGCCACGGAAACGAATGAAAAACCAACCCCAAAATGCATCAGATGTCCGTGACTTTCCCGGAATCCGTACAAAAAAATGGCACATCCTGAGGGAGTCGAACCCCCAACCTCCTGATCCGTAGTCAGGTGCTCTATCCAATTGAGCTAAGGATGCGCATTAAAGTTTCTCAGAATGCGAAGGGTGCGATGCATGGCAAGTACGAAAATCTGAAAAATTGGATGCAGCGCGTGCCTTGTGGGTAAAGTGTCTTGGCGAGGTTGGAATGGTGGGGTGTGGGATCTGAATGCCTGGTGGTGGCTACGGCTGGGGTTGGATTCGTTGAATTTGCCTTGCAGGCACGCGGTGGAGTGACACAGTGATTGCTATGCCCGAACAGGTAACCAACGATGCGATCACGGAAGCGGACGTTCAGTGGATTCAGACCCTGAAGAACGAGATGGCGAAGGTCGTGGTCGGGCAGGATCAGCTCATCGACCGCTTGATTCTCGGACTGCTCACGAATGGACATGTGTTGCTGGAAGGGGTTCCGGGTCTGGCCAAAACCCTGACCGTGAAAACCCTCGCCAAATGCCTTTCTGCTGAATTCAGCCGCATCCAGTTCACTCCGGACCTGCTGCCTGCTGATGTGGTTGGTACGGTGATCTACAACACCGAGATCAACCGGTTCATCCCGCAGAAGGGACCAGTGTTTGCGAACATTGTGCTGGCAGACGAGATCAACCGCGCACCAGCCAAGGTGCAGAGTGCCTTGCTCGAGTGCATGCAGGAGCGCCAGGTGACGATCGGGGATACCACCTTTGAACTGCAGGATCCTTTTCTGGTGCTCGCCACGGAAAACCCGATCGACCAGGAAGGCACCTACCCGCTGCCTGAAGCGCAGGTGGACCGCTTCATGTTCAAGGTCAAGATTGGTTACCCCTCCCGACAGGAGGAGCGCGTGATCCTGGATCTCATGGCGCGCAACCAGCGCAATCTCGAAGTGGAGACAGTCGTAACCACCGAAGAAGTGCTCGCTGCGCGCATCAAAGTGGACCGCGTCTATGTGGATGACCGCATCAAGGACTACATTCTTTCGATCGTGCATGCGACGCGCAGCCCGATGGATTTTGGCATCGAATACGATGGCTTCATTGAATACGGAGCCTCCCCGCGTGCCACCATCGCCCTGACCATGGGGGCCAGAGCGCATGCCTTCCTGCGCGGCAAGAGTTACGTCACCCCCTTTGACGTGAAGACCATCGCACCCGATGTGCTGCGTCATCGCATCATGCTGACCTATGAGGCGGAGGCCGAAGAAATCACAACGGAGCAAGTGATCGAGAAAGTATTGAACCAGGTGCCGATTCCCTGAATCCAACGGGTGGAATGGGATGCCAGAATCCTGTAGCAAATTTTCCCGATGCGATCAGGTTGCTGCCTGCAGTCATCCACCCGATCCCTCATTTCTGAATCATGAACGAGCCTGCCAATCTGCCCTTTGAAGGTCGCAGCAACCAGATCGCACGGGTCTGGCACATTGGCATTTGTATTGCCTTGGGCTTTGCGGTTTTGCTGGGAACCCTCGCCTGGCATCAGCTGGTGAACCGGGAGAAGTATGTGGAGAAACAGGCCTTCCAAATCTATCGCCGAGTGGTGAAAGAAGGGGCGCGTGGCAGCATCTATGATCGCAATGGAGTATTGCTTGCCGGCAACCAGCCGCTCTTTTCCGTGGGAGTGTATCTCAATGAGTTGCGCACCGAATTTCGATTGCGCTACCGGGAACTACAGGAACAACACCGGACCTCCGACCGCAGCCAGGAGGGTTTGTCGCTGAGCTGGCAGGCCCGTCATGAGGTGATGCAGGAGAAAATGGATGAAGTCGGTCGCATCATTGGACGGGACCTGAATCTGGATCAGACCACATTTGAAAATCACTTTAAACGCCGCCGTATTTTGCCATTTCAGATCTGTACCGATCTGAACCGCGACGAGTATGCGAAGCTGGTCGAACACCTGCCGCCGGACTCTCCCCTGCAGATTCTGTCCGAGCCGGTACGCTATTATCCGTTTGGCAACGTGGCCAGTCACGTCATCGGATACGTCGGATTGGGCGAGAGCGAAAACATCCAGGTCAATTTTGGTGACCTGAAAGAGATTCGCACCCTCAACCTGAAGCGCCATGAAGGGAAATCCGGACTCGAAAAGTCGCTCGATGCCCAGCTGCGAGCAGGCATTGGCTGGGAGGTCTGGAGCATCGATCCGCTGGGTTTTCAGTTTGACCGCATTGACGCCGTCGAACCTCCGCAGGGCAGCGATCTGCACACGACACTGGATATCGATTTGCAGCTGGTAGGCGAGGCCAGTATGGATGGAAAAACGGGGGCGATGGCAGTGATCCGGGTGGATTCCGGTGAGGTGCTGGCACTGGTCAGCAAACCCAACTATGATCTCAACCTGTTCACCCCTTCGCTCAGCCAGGCGCATTTCGACGCCATCTCAGAACAGGGGGCATGGCTGAACCGCGCAACCCAGGGACTCTACCCTCCGGGTTCCACCTTCAAGGTCGTCACCGCACTTGCTGCCCTGAGCGATCCGACCTTCAATCCGAATCAGGAAGTGTACTGCGGCCCCTTCTACACCGTCGGTGACCGGCGCTTCCCCGAAAACCGCTCCCGCGGCCATGGCTACATCAATCTCGTGGACTCGCTGGCGGTCAGCTCCAACGTGTATTTTTACCAACTGGGCCTGCGTGAGGGCATCGCGCGCATTGCCCGTCAATCCCGGCTTCTGGGTCTGGGTGCTCCTACTGGAGTGGAGTTGCCCTTCGAGTCAGGCCGCACACTGGTGCCGGACCGCGAGTGGAAAGAGCAGGCCGGACGGGGTGTCTGGCTGAGGGGAGATACCGCTAATGTTTCCATCGGTCAGGGTGATCTGCTCGTGACTCCGCTGCAGATGGCGCGTCTGACTGCGGCGATTGCCAAACGGCGGGAGTATTTGCCAGTGACGCTGCTGCGCGACAAAAATACCTCGTTTTTCACCGCGAGTCGACTCGGCATCGAAGACAGCCGCTTTGACTATGTGATTGAGGGCATGCGACGCTGCGTCATCCGGGGCACGGGCAAATCCATGCAACTGCCCGATATCCCGCTGGCAGCCAAGACGGGGACCGCACAGGTTTTCCCGGGTGGAAAGGAAGAGAATCTCGCCTGGGTGATTGCCTTTGCTCCGGTGGAAAATCCGCAAATCGCGGTTGCGGTGGTAGTGGAGGATGTGGGTTCCTCCGATCCGATTTATGGAGGCAGTACTGCGGGACCGATTGCCTCGACGGTGATTCAGGAGTATTTCAACAAGTATGGACTTCCCTGATGGCGGAGTGTGAACAATCAACCATTGCAAAAACTCAAGCTGCCGTAACCTGCCGCAGCGTATGGATCACCACCCAGGTTGTATAGCCTGCGTAAATGAGTGCGAGCAGCACCCCCTCCATGCGCGTGATGCGACCACCTTGACCCCGTTTGAACTTCATGCAGGCAATCAGCAGAAAGACGGTAAGTGCCCCCATTACTGGCAGGTCGCGGTAGAAAAGAGCCTTGTCGACAGCCAGCGGATGGATGACGCCTGCGAGACCAATCACGGCGAGTGTGTTGAACAGATTCGAACCAATGATGTTGCCAAGCGCGATATCGTGTTCGCCCTTGCGCGTTGCCGCGATGGAGGAGGCCAGCTCAGGCAGGGACGTGCCAATGGCAACGACCGTCAACCCGACGATGAGATCGCTCACTCCAAGTGCCAGTGCAATCTCCACCGCACCCCAGACCAGCAGTCGGGAACTCGCAACCAGCAAAATCAGTCCGGTGACCAACCAGAGAATGCCGGACTTGAGGCTCATTTCGGCCTCATTGAGGTTTTGTTCGAATTCTCCGCTGAGCGCGTCCGTTCCCTGGCGAATCGCCGTGCGAATGGACCAACCCATGACCCCGACAAACACAACCAGCAGGATGATGCCATCCAGGCGCGTGAGCAGGCCATTGCGCAGCTGCCAGGCCAGCAATACGCTGACGCCCAGTAGGATGGGAATTTCCCGTTTCACGATGTTCGAGTGGACCAGAATGGGCGACACGATGGCGGTGATCCCGAGAATCAGCGCGATGTTGCTGATGTTGGAACCGATGGCATTGCCAAGGGCGAGTCCGGGATTGCCCTGAAAAGAAGCAATGCAGGATACGACAATCTCAGGGGCTGACGTGCCAAACCCGACAATGATCATGCCGACCAAAAGCGTCGACATGCCCAGACGATAGGCTGTGGACGCAGCACCAGCGACGAAGCGGTCAGCGCTCCAGATCAGGACCAGCAGTCCAAATACCACGGCTAGAATCGGGAAAATCAACATGGCAGCTACGGTGTATCAGCAAGCCGTCGATATCAACTCGCAAACCGGAAATACCGGCTTCCCGTCACAGGAGCGCACGGGAAAGCAGTGGAAGGTTACAGGTCGCGCAGCGAAACAGTTCCTTCGTAGAGCGCCTTGCCGACAATGACCCCCTTCAGGTGGGGGTATTCCTTTGCCATTTCCTGCAGCTTTTCGATGTCCTGCTTACGGCTGACGCCGCCCGATGCAATCACATCGGTCGACACGCGTTCGAGCAGGGCCTGCTGGGCGGCATAGTTCGGACCGCTCATCATGCCATCGGTGGCAATGTCGGTGTGAATGAGTGTGGAAACTCCCATGTCTTCGAGCGTGCGAGCGAGCACCAAAACCTCGTGGTCGGTGCCTTGCGTCCATCCATCCACCGCAACCTTACCGTGGTGGGCATCGATACCGACAGCGATTTTGGAGCCAAAATGCTTCACCAGCTCACGTGCAAACCCCGGCTCGCGGCAGGCGCGGGTCCCCACGACCACGCGACTGACTCCGGCATCGATGGCCTGTTCGACGGTGCTGATGGAGCGCATGCCCCCTCCCATCTGGACTTTCAATCCGAGAGCGCAGATCTGGCGGATCAAATCCAGATTCACCGGTGTGCCAGTGAAGGCGCCATCGAGATCGACAACATGCACCCATTCTGCACCGTCCTGCGCAAACTTACGGGCGGGTTCGAGGGGGTCTGTGTGGTAAACCGTTTCCTGATCCGCTTTTCCCTGAAGCAGGCGCACGCAGCGGCCTGCTTTGATATCGATGGCTGGATAGATTCTCATATGCTGAACACAGCCACTCCGGCTGCACGAAAATAATCAATGAAGAATGTTGATGGGTTGCGCTGCGCCGACTTCACTGCCCGCATCAGGCCGCATCACGCTTTTTGGATACGGGCTTTTTGTATTTGATGCGCGGCTTCGAGCGACCGTCCACAACCGAGCGGTTGATGGTGATCTGTTCGACGTCCTTCAGTTCCGGCAAGCGGTAGGTGACATCGAGCATGATCCCTTCCATGATGGAGCGCAGCGCGCGCGCACCAGTTTTCATTTGAATCGCTTTTTCGGCAACACCCAGCACGGCATCCCTGGTGAGTTTCAGGTGAACTCCCTCCATGAGCATCAGCTTGGTGTATTGCTTGATCAATGAATTTTTCGTCTGCAGGAGCACGTAGACCAAGTCCTGCTCGGTCAGTTCATCGAGAACAGTGGTGACCGGCAGGCGCCCGACAAACTCGGGGATCAGGCCAAAGCGCACCAGGTCCTCGGGTTGCACCTGTCGCAGGATTTCGGATTCCTCAAGCGGTTCCTTGTTGGACATGCGGTGGTTGAATCCCAACTGCTTGCTGCCGAGACGATCCTTGATGATCTTGTCGAGTCCGACAAATGCACCCCCACAGATGAAGAGGATGTTTGACGTATCGATCTGGATGTATTCCTGATTCGGGTGTTTGCGTCCACCCTGGGGTGGCACATTGCAGACGGTGCCCTCAAGGATTTTCAGCAGTGCCTGCTGGACTCCCTCACCGGAAACATCGCGCGTGATCGACACATTCTCCGTCTTGCGACCGATCTTGTCGATTTCGTCGACATAGATGATGCCCGTCTCGGCGCGCTTGGGGTCAAAATCCGCAGCCTGCAGGAGGCGAAGGATGATGTTTTCGACATCATCACCCACGTAGCCTGCTTCGGTCAGTGTAGTGGCATCGGCGATGGCAAATGGCACATCGAGGAGTTTGGCAAGGTTGCGCGCCAGGTAGGTCTTGCCGCTTCCGGTGGGACCGATGAGCAGCACATTGGACTTTTCGATCTCGACGTCCTGCAGCTCTGCAGCCATGTCTCCCTTGAGTTCCTTGTGCCGTTCGAACAGTTCGAAGGAGAGACGCTTGTAGTGGTTATAAACCGCTACCGAGAGTGTCTTTTTCGGCACATCCTGCCCGATGATGTTCTCATCGAGCTTGGCCTTGATTTCGTGCGGGCGCAGCAGCTTGAAGGCATTGCGCGGCACGTCTGGTGCTCCCTTGAGTTCGCGGTCAATGATCGTCTGACAGACCGAGACACAGGCGTCGCAGATGTAGACGCCCGCCGGACCCGCGATCATCTTGCGAACCTCATTGTGAGATTTGCCACAGAATGAACAGAAGGTGATCTTGGAAGATTTTGCCATAGTCGGATGCCGGATAGCGCAGGAAAACAGTGCGATCTCAGGTGGGTTTACGCCTGAACGGGGCGTTCGAACACCTGATCGACAATACCATATTCCTTCGCCTCGAGTGCGTCCATGTATTTGTCCCGGTCAGAATCGCGCTCGATTTGCTCGACGCTCTTGCCGGTGTGTTTGGCGAGCACTTCATTGAGTGTGCGGCGCCAGCGAAGAATTTCTTTTGCGGCGATAGAGATATCGGATGCCTGGCCGGTGATTCCTCCACTCGGTTGATGAATCATCACGCGACAGTTTGGAAGCGCGTAGCGCTTGCCAGGTGTTCCGGCCGAGAGCAGCACCGTTCCCATGCTTGCAGCGAGTCCGACGCAGTAGGTGACGATGTCGCAGCTGACGAGATTCATGGTATCATAGATCGCCATGCCATCGGTCACACTGCCACCAGGTGAGTTGATGTAGAGGTAGATGTCCTTCTTCGGGTCTTCCGTCTGCAAAAACAGCAGCTGTGCGATCACCGCATTGGCTACGTAGTCATTGATGGGTGTGCCGATGAATACGATGCGGTCCTTGAGCAGGCGACTGTAGATGTCCCAGGCGCGCTCTGTGCGACCGTCGCGTTCATAGACGTAAGGTAAAGGTGCGTAACTCACGAGTTGATTCAATCTTGGTTGTCGGTCCGCCCCGCTCCATGCGGTCAGGCAGCCTTTTCCGTTACCTTGGCTTGGTCGACAAGGAACTGGATGGTTTTGTTAAACAAAGCACTCTGACGAAGGCTGTTCAAGCGCTCCTGATCTTTTTTCAGTTCCTGCACCAATTTATCGATCGGAACACCGGACTGCATTGCCTGCTGATAAAGCAGTGTGCTCAAATCCTGCTGCTCAACCTGAATCTTCTCCGCTTCGGCCACTTTGCCGATGATGAGATCCAGCTTCACGCGTTCGCGGGCGGTGGATTCGATCTGCTCCATGCTGGAGGTCAGTGCCGCATCCATCTGTTCCTTTTCGAGACCCTGGCGAAGATTGTGGCGGGCAAAGTCCTCCATGATGGAGTTTTTCTCCTGCTCAAACGCGGAGACGGGGATTTCAAAATCAACGCTCTTGAGCAGGAAATCGGCGACGGCCTGCCTCTTTTGTGCATGGATTTCCTGTTCCTTGCGACCGAGCAGGCTGTCCTTGATGCGTTCGCGAAGCTTTTCTTCACTCTCCGCATTGACGGACTTGAGGAATTCCTCATCGAGTTCAGGCAGGATCTTTTCGCGAACCTCGTGCACCTCCACCTGGTAAGTTGCCTTCTTGCCTGCGAGTTCTTCGACGGCATGATCCTTGTCAAAGGTGTGCTCAATCTTCTTGCTGTCACCCGCCTTCATGCCTTCGAGGCCGAGGACAATGGAAGAAACTCCGGGAGCGTCTTCGTTACCCACCTCTTCCCAGGTATTCTTCTGGGTGCCGAGAATCGATTGCTCGGGGGCCAGATCCGCGATCAGCTTGCGACCCACCTTGCCCTCGTAGGAGCATTTCACGTAGTCACCCTTGGTCGCTTCTTTTTCAGCCACTTTAAATTCCGCGCGTTCGCTGAGCAGCATCTGCAGTGCCTTCTCAACCTCTTCATCGGAAACCTCAGCCTTATCCGCCTCGATTTCGATGCCCTTGCATTCGGGCAATTCAAACGCAGGCGTCACATCAACGACAAAAACGACCTTGCCTGCCTCGCCATCGGTGAACTCTCCCTCTTCCACATCCACGATGGTGAAGATTTCGAGTTCCGTCTTCAGCACACCTTCCTTGTATGCCTCATTGATCAGTGCGCGATTGAGTTCGGCGGCAATGTCCTTGGCGTGCCGTTTTTCGATCAGTGGCAACGGAACTTTCCCGGGACGAAATCCCGGCATTTTGATCTGTTTGCAAAATTCTTTGACCAGTGTCTGGCGTTTCTTGCTCACCTCGGTAGCGTCAAATGCAACCGTAACGACGGAACGGGTAGCGGATTGTTCTTTTACGTCTGTGTTCACTCTATTTGCAGGTGTGTTGGTTTTCGGATTTGGCTCTTGCGAGAAAAAACCTCAAGGCAAACCGCTTGATGGCGGCTCGTCAATAGCAATATCGGACCGTGCGCCCGCTCACTCGTTGCTGGATTCCGCGCTCCAGGGCACCCATGCCACGTCGGCAATGTAGTGGGTTTTGGAGCGAAGATTTTCAACCGCATCGGTCATCTCGACAGCCGAATGCACCTCGATGCCCAGCAAGTAGTCGGGGGCCAGGGTCGACTTGCTGAGCACGGCATGTCCCTGGTGCTCAAATCCGGCTTTCATCAGTTCCCACTCGATGCCGGGGTGCGAGCGCGCCGACAACCGGGTGCCGTCATAGAGAGTCCATTCGGCGTCGCGACCGAAATACCAAAAGCGCTGACCATCCGCATCTGCAAAAAAATATCCAGTCCATCCCGTGGGTTCTCCCTTCTCATTGACCTGCTGCACCCCGGTGACATATCCCTGTGCGCCACTGCGCTCGCGCACGGGTTCGGGAATCGCGTCAATGGAGGCGGCGATGCGCTGCCAGGAAAGCGTCGCATGGGATCGCTCCAGCGCACGGTCTCGCCGCGAATCCAGTAACACCGAAACGATGGCGATCCCGATCAGAAATCCCACAAAATATGCCTGCGTGCGCCGACCGATTTTCATATGGGCTTAGCTATGCTGGAATTCGACCCCAAATTCAAGGAAATGCTTTCGCTTCATCGGGGTTCTGCACGTTCCAGCAGCAAGAATCGCCGTGCGTGCGCGAGGATCGCGCGACGGTCCATGACCACCCATGCGAGTGAAATCGCACTGGACCAAAGACCAGCGTATTGGAACCCGGTGATGGCTCCGCCCCGCATTACAGTCGCCCAGCTCAGGTGTTCAAAAAACAACAGCTTGGTCACGGGTGCAACGCACAGGCCGATCAGGGAACCCAGTACACAGCAGATCAGGGCGCGGTACAACCATACCGAAAACCAGAAGCTCGCAACTGCAAGCAGATTTCCGGGAGTGGCCAGATGGATGAAAAAGCGCTTCATGGTGTTTACGATGCGCACCCCTGTGCAGAAATCAAAACAGAAAGATTGCTCGATCAAGCGTCGCCCCCTACGCTCAGAGCTTCTCAATTCGCGATCATGATCCACACCCAAACCCATATCCGAATCCGCTATGCCGAGAGTGACATGATGGGATTTGCCCACCACCAGCACTACGTGGCCTACTTTGAGCAGGCACGTGTCGAGATGCTCACCAGGATAGGCATTCCCTATCGTGAGCTGGAGTCGATGGGGTTTTTCCTTCCGGTGCTGGAGGTGCAGGTGAAGTATTTGAAATCGAACACCTTTGACGACGAGATTGTGGTGCACTGCATCGTCGACGAGCGACCGCGTGCCCGCATTGCGATTCGATATGAGGTCTATCGTGGGGAACTGCTTACGACCACCGGACGCAGTTTGCATGCGTTCATCGACCGCGAGGGGCGTCCCTGTCGTCCTCCACGGGCCATGACCGAGAAGACCGATCTGTTTTTTGACGATATCTCACACACCGCTCATGAGTGAGTTTGATCGACTGTTGGCTGCCTTTCGCGGCATTCCCTCCCGTTATCGCCAGGAAGCGCGTCCCAGGGCGCGCTCACTGGATCACCTCATGGATCGGATCACAGAGCAGTATCAGATCGAAACACCGCGTATCGAAGTGGAAATCATCCGCAACTGGCGGGCCATAGTTGGCAGCAGTCGAGCCCACCGCTGCAAACCGAGCAAAATCCTCGACGACGGTAAACTCGTGATCACCACGACCAACTCGGTGCTGCGCATGGAGTTGCAGTTTGATGCTGCCCGCATCCTGCAGAACCTGCACCATGTCATCGGCGACCGGGTGATCAAGGAGATCATTGTGCGCTAAACCTGAGAAGGCTAGTGTGTTGGCATCCACGGAGCCACTTGTGGAAGCAGTTTTGCCGTCATCGGTTTGCATAGCACATCGCGTACGTTTGGGAATGCCAGGGCATTTTGGCGGTCTACCGAAATCGTTGCGATCCGGGGGTAGGTGTGGTTGGGTTCATGTGGGAAGAGGATATTTTTCCAGTGCGAAGCGAATCCAGAACACGAGTTTTCAGGGTTGCAGTGCGAGTGCTGCTCGTCGGTACGAATCCGGCAAAAAAGACTTGAAACCCTGCAGGATTCGAGACATAAGCAGACTTTTACGCTAGAGAACCGCGCCTTCAACGGGGTTCTCCACAGTTTGGTTCCTTCGGGAATTTCAGCGGTGATTCGGGCCGGTTTGCTCGATTCACATCTGCTCCATCGAGTAGATATCAAAACTGCGCAACCAAAACTGAATATCAATGTCCAATACCATCGAAAAAGATAAGATCATCTCTGAATACAAGACCCACGAGAAGGATACCGGTTCCTGCGAAGTGCAGATCGCTCTGCTGACCGCACGCATCGCCCATCTCACCGAGCACTTGCGCGAACACCGGAAAGATTTCCACTCGCGCCGGGGTCTGATCAAGATGACCAGCCGTCGCCGCAAGTTCCTGGATTACATGAAGAAGCACGACCTGGAAGGATACAAGGCCATCATTGCCAAGCTTGGAATCCGCCGCTAGTATCCATCATCATCCACATCCGTTCGGGACCCACGGAACCATGGTTGTTCAGCTATCGAGGATCTTCACGCCCGAACCTCTTTAAGGAAAAACGAGTGCACCGAAATGAAGCGGGCACTCGTTTTTGTTTATCTCACAAACGTACGCAGCTCCACCTGAATACCGGAGCTACCAAGAAGGAAAAGAAATAATGAAACAAAAATACTCTGTTGATGTCGAAGGAATGGACATCACCATCTCCACCGGCAGTCTAGCTCTTCAGGCAAGTGGATCCGTTGTTATCTCCATGGGGGAGACTTCCGTTTTTGTCAGTGCAACCGCTGCCAACAGCATCCGCCCCGGACAGGATTTTTTCCCGCTCACGGTGGACTATCGTGAAAAATACAGTGCGGTTGGACGCTTTCCCGGCGGATACATCAAGCGCGAAAGCCGTCCGTCCGAAAAAGAAATCCTCACCTGCCGCCTCTGTGACCGTCCCCTGCGTCCCCTGTTTCCCAAGGGATTTCTGAATGAAGTGCAGGTCATTGGCTACCTGCTTTCTGCCGATCTGGTCAACGAACCTGATGTGCTCATGGTTAATGGTGCCTCCGCTGCGCTCATGATCTCCGATGTGCCCTGGAACGGTCCGATCGGATGTGTGCGCATCGGCGAAGTCGAAGGTGAGTTTGTGGTCAACCCGACCAATGAACAGATGCTCGATTCCACGCTCGACCTCATTTATGTGGGCAACGAGAAGGAGATGATGATGATCGAGGGCAGCGCGGAACAGATCCCCGAAGCCCGTTTCATCGAGGCGCTTGATTTTGCGCAAGAGGCGATCCAGCCCATCATTGCCGCGCAGAAGGCACTCGCCGCACAGGTGGCCAAGCCAAAGCGTGAGTTTGAACTCTTCACCGCAAACCCGGAAATCGTGCAGATCTGCCGCGATGCTGTGGGCGGTGAGATGTCGACGGCAATCTTTCAGGATCGCAAGCAGGACCGCGAGCGAGCGGTTGATGCGCTGAAGGAAAAAGCAAAGGAAGTGCTGATTGAGAAGTTTGGTGAAGAGGAGTTTGAAGACTACCAGCTCGCCATGGCCTTCGAAGTATTGCAGGAAGAAGTGTACCGCACCAACATCCTCGACAAGGGCAAACGTGCTGACGGTCGTGCTCCTCGGGATCTGCGTGAGATCAGCTGTGAAACCAATGTGCTGCCGCGCACACACGGCACCGCGATCTTTCAGCGCGGAGAAACGCAATCACTGGTCATCACGACGCTGGGCACCGGCAAGGACGCCCAGAACCTTGATGGCATCACCGGAGGCCCCCAGTCCAAGAGCTTTATCCTGCACTATAACTTCCCTCCGTTTTCGGTGGGTGAGTGCGGCCGTTTTGGCATCCCGGGTCGTCGCGAGATCGGCCATGGTGCCTTGGCAGAGCGTTCCCTGTTGCCAGTGATTCCCGGTGAAGATGAGTTTCCCTACGCGATTCGCCTGGTGTCGGAGATCATGAGTTCCAACGGGTCCACCTCGATGGCGTCGGTTTGCGGGGGATGTCTCGCGCTCATGGATGCAGGTGTTCCGATCACCGATACCGTAGCGGGAATTTCCGCTGGCCTGATCACTGAGTTTGATGAATCGGGCAGCCTCAAGCGCCACACCGTGCTTAGCGATATTCTCGGGGCCGAAGACCACTTCGGTGACATGGATTTCAAAATCTGTGGAACGCGCAATGGTATCACCGGTTTCCAGCTGGACCTCAAAATCCAAGGCCTGAATTCCGAAATCGCCAAGGAGGCCATCGCACTTGCGACGGAGACGCGCTACAAGATCCTCGACATCATGGAAGCGACGCTGCAAAAGCCGCGCGAAGAGGTCAACCAGTTTGCTCCGCGGGTACACTCCCTGATGATCGATCCGGAAAAGATTGGACTTCTGATCGGACCGGGAGGCAAAAACATCCGCCGTATCACCGAAACCACGGGTGCCAGCATCGATATCGATGAGGACAACTCCGGACGTGTCAGCATCTATGCGAGCACGAAGGAATCCATGGATCGGGCGATCTATGAAGTCGAACTCATCACGGGAGATATTGAGGATGGCAAGATCTACCGCGGCATCGTTCGTTCGATCAAGGAGTTTGGTGCATTCGTGGAATGCCTGCCTGGCAAGGAAGGTTTGGTTCACATCTCGGAACTCGCGGATTTCCGCGTGCGCAAGGTGGAGGATGTGTGCAAGGTTGGCGATGAAATGATCGTCAAGTGCTTGTCGACCGATGAAAAGGGCCGGGTACGCCTGAGTCGCCGCGCTGCAATGGCAGAACTCGAACAGAGTCGCCAGCAGCAGGAAGAGGCAGGAGAGCCTGAGGACGCATCCGACGCAGATAACGAAGACGAATCCTGAAAATTCTGACGGGTTTCTGATTTTCCGGCCACGGTGAGCTGAATGCAATGGCTCCCGTGGCCGGATTGTGTACAGGAACTGGAAGGCAAGCGGCGACGAAGGTCCTGATGGTTTCAGGCCGAGAATGTCGGGTCGGGACGATGAAAAGTAGAGGGAACTTCCAGCTTCCTTTTGCGGAATCAATCCTGCAGGGTTTCAGCTCGGCTTCGTTCGTGCATCCAGTTGTCTGCCACGCTTATGCCCTTGCCATGAGGCACGATGGGGCTTTGAATCGTTCCCTACGATGGCTCAGACTGAAGTACAGATTCCTAGGGACTACAACTCGTGGAAAACCATGATCACCCAGCAATGCGGGGAATCCTTGACCCCCGAATTCATTGCCTCCCGGCTCAAAGTGCTTGGCAATGCCAATGATCCCTTTACCCGTCGCTTTCGCGAACTGTACGGTGACGCGTATGTGAAGGCCTTGATCAGTTGGTTCGAGCGCGCCAAAAACGACATCGTCTGATCCGTGGAAAAACGGGTCGCAGCTTTTCCTGGAACCTGCACTTGCCTTTTCCGTGGGTTCTGAAAACCATGCTTGTGTGATGACCATTGAGGAGAAAAAACAGCAGTGCATTGACGATCTTTCGATCATTGAAGATCCCCATGAACGCTTGGGCTACATCATAGACATGGGTAAAACAGCCGAGGGATTGAACGATTCGTTCAAGACGGATGCCTATCTCATCGAAGGTTGTGTCTCCAATTTATGGCTGGTTCCCGAATTTCGGGATGGCAAGTGTTATTTTGCAGCGGATTCCGATGCGATGGTGACCAAGGGCCTTGCCAACCTGTTGTGTCAGCTCTACAGCGGCTACACTCCCGAACAGGTGCTTTCGGTGGACCCCGGATTCCTTGCAGAGGTCGGCGTGACACAGCACTTGTCCCCCAATCGACGCAACGGATTGACCCAGGTTGGCGAGCGCATCCACAGTTTTGCCAAAATTAAGTCAATTTCGTAACTTTAAGGGTTTACACGCGCAAAAATCCGTACTAGCGTTCTAGTAGCCCAAAAAGCTTTACATAGAATTTCCCCAAAAAATATAGCTCTCCTAAACCATGGGCCAGTGTCAGACACTGGCCCAGTTTTTTTGTACAACGCTTTTATTACGGCTCAGGTTGCATTTTCTTAGCGAAAATCGTACCGGGAACTCAAAATGTTGAAGTTTTCACCAAAACCATGACAGAAACGGGCTTCGTCATTCCCCAGTCCAGGTGTCCGTGAATCGAAACGATGCCCCCGTTCAGGAGAAAATGAAAGGAATCTGCTTTGTGGAAAGCGGGATTGACTGATCGCTATTCTTCAATCGCGATGCGTTCCACCCGGTTGCCGATCGAGCAAATGACCTCATAGGGGATGGTGCCCTTGGCGCGTGCCCAGTCGGCAGTGGTGATTCCCTCTCCGAGGCAGGTTACGGCATCGCCCACTTTGGCGTCTGGCACCATGGAAAGATCAATAGTGGTGTAGTCCATGGACGTGCGTCCGAGCACTGCACAGGGTTTGCCCCGGACCTTCAGGTATCCTCCGTTTTGAAAATGAAGCGGCAGCCCATCCGCGTAGCCGATGGCGACAGTACCAACCAGAGTCGGCTGTTGCAGTATGCAGCTTTTGCCATACCCGATGGTCGACCCGGCGGGCAGGCTGCGCACCGATGCCAGACGGGAGCGGATCGTGATCACCTCTTCAAGTGGAAGGGTTTGGCGACCTTCCAGGTCAAAACATCCGTACAAATTTATCCCCGTGCGCACCAGCGTGAAAGGGGGATGACTTGCTTCTGGAATGTTGTGCAAGCCATCCGAGTTGCTGATGTGCAGGTGACGCAGGGAAATGTGAAGTCGGGAGCGAATGTGCTGCGCAATACGGAGTAGTTTTTGAATCTGCTGTTCCGAAAAAGTGCGGTCACTGTAGGCATCGGGAAAGTGTGAATACAGACCATCAATTTGGAGGTTGGGCATCGCCGCCAGGGATTGAAGGGCTTCAATGCAGTCCTGTTCGAGCAATCCCAATCGTCCCATGCCTGTATCGATCAGCACATGGCAACGCGCGATGCGGTGTTGTCGCGCCGCTTCCTCCTGAATGCGACGACCTGTTTCCTGGGATTGGACCGGCATCCACGCATTCATTGCGAGCAAGCTGGGAATCTCTTCGGGAAGCAGTCCACCGAGCACGAGAATGGGCACGCCCAGATCCGCGATCGCACAAGCTTCCTTGGCTTCGGCCACACCAAAGGCTGCCACACCTTCCTGTTTAAGGACCTGTGCGATGGCGCGCACCCCAAGCCCGTAGGCGTTGGCTTTCAACACGGCCATGATGCCAAGCGGTGCGATGGCTTTCTGAATGCGTCGATAATTGCGTCGAATGGCACTCAGATTAATTTCCAAAGTAACGCGAGATCCCGGTTCCGTCATAGCTTGAGGTTCTGGTCGATCATGGGGGATTCAAGCGCCGCGCGCAGGTCAGGAATCTGAGGAGGCTTCGGCCTCAGCAGAATTTTCCGAATCCACCTGCAACCGTTCCTTTCGTGTGACCGTTTTTACCCCGTTGGGAGTAACGACATTGCCCTGCACGCTCCTGCCCTTGATGGCGAGCTGGGACATATCGAATTCCAGCTGAGTCTTGCGCAATCGCGGAGCGGGTTTGAGTGTCACATTGAGGATATCCGCCTTTTCCCGCGGCAGCACCTGAAGGTAAAGAATGCGGCTGCCGGGTGTTCCTCTGGTGAGCGCATACTCCTTGTCGCGAGTGTAACCGCCGAGCAGGAAGCGTTTGGCATAGGATTTTCCGTCTTTCCCGTCCCGGTAGACCAGGTTATAGACCTGATGCTCGAGTTGATCGCGGTTGATCACGTCAATGTAGAGAATGTCCCGACCGACAAATGCCTTGGGTGTGACCTTGGTGACGACAAGAGTGCCGTCCCGGCGAATCACAACAATCTCATCCAGGGTGGAACACTTGCAAATCTCTTCGTCCTTCTTCATGCCAAAGCCCGCAAAGCCCTCCTTGCGGTTGACGTAGAGGGTCTCGTTTGCGATGGCGACCTGCGCTGCAACCACCTTTGCAAAGGATTCCATGCGCGTCTTGCGCTCCCGACCCTTGCCATATTTCTGTTTCAGGTTTTCGAAGTATGCGATGGCGAAATCGGTGAGGTGGCGCAGGTCGTGTTTGACCTGTTTGATGTCGGCCTCGAGTGACTTGATGACTTCGTCAGCTTTGAAGGAATTGTATTTTGAAATGCGTTTGATGCGGATTTCGGTCAGCGCAGCGATGTCATCGGTCGTGATCTCGCGGTGGAATTGGGATTTGAAAGGTTCGAGACCGGCATCAATCACCCGGATCACTTCCTCCCAGGTTTCGGCCTCTTCGATATCCCGGTAAATGCGGTTCTCGATAAAGATTTTTTCCAGCGAGGCGAAGTGCCACTTCTCGTTGAGTTCGCCGAGCCTGATTTCGAGTTCGCGCTTGAGCAGAGTCCGGGTCTGTTGAGTGCAGCGCTTGAGCAGGTCGTCCACCCCGATGAAGTCGGGCTTATCATTATCGATGACGCAGGTGTTGGGCGCAATTGACACCTCACAATCGGTGAATGCGTAGAGTGCTTCAATCGCGGTCTGAGTGTCGGTGCCGGACGGTAGGTGCACCACAATTTCAACCTTCTCAGCGGTATTGTCCTCAACCTTGGAGACCTTGATCTTGCCCTTGTCATTGGCAGAGATGATCGAGTTGATCAAACTGGTCGTAGTTGTGCCGTAAGGGATTTCATGAATCACCAGTGAGTTGCGGGTGCGCGACTCCATCACGGCACGTACCCGCACCCGACCACCCCGCATGCCACGATTGTAGTCGGAAAAATCGGCGATGCCTCCGGTCTGGAAATCGGGAAGAATGGTGGTTTCTTCGCCACGCAATACAGCGATGGAAGCATCAATCAGCTCGATGAAATTGTGCGGCAATATCTTGCAGGCAAGCCCGACGGCGATTCCGTCCACGCCCTGCGCAAGTGCAAGCGGGAACTTCATCGGCAGGGTGACAGGTTCCTTGTTGCGCCCATCATAGGAGAGTTGCCAGGTCGTGGTCTTGGGGTTGAATGCAACCTCCTGGGCAAACTTGGAGAGGCGGGCCTCAATGTATCGAGCGGCGGCCGCGCGATCTCCGGTGAGAATGTTTCCCCAGTTTCCCTGCATGTCGATGAGCAGGTCCTTCTGCCCCAGCTGCACCAGCGCATCACCGATGCTCTGATCCCCGTGAGGATGAAACTTCATCGTATTGCCGATGATGTTCGCCACCTTGTTGTAGCGTCCGTCCTCCATCTCCCACATGGAATGCAGGATGCGGCGCTGCACTGGCTTGACCCCATCGGTCATGTGGGGCACAGCGCGCTCCAGAATCACGTAGGACGCATAGCCCAGAAACCAGTTGCTGAAAAAATCGGACACGCCCAGCTTGCGGTCGCCCCCATTCGCTTTCTCCGGTGGAGCTTCGGCGGATGAGGCGGGTTCGTCATCAGAGGGAACCAGCGTGGCGAACGAGAGTTCGGTCTGATCGTCGGAGCCGGATGGATTTTTTTTCATGCAGCGTCCTCCTCTTTGCCCTTGGGAGCCTCTTCTGCCTCGATGATATCCTGCTCAATCACCAGATTCTCAATGATGTACTGTTGTCGGTCGGGGGTGTTTTTGCCCATGTAAAAACTCAAAATATCCTGGATGGAGGTGTGTTTTTTGATCACCACCGGGTCGAGGCGAATGTCGGGTCCGATGAAGTGACGGAACTCATCGGGTGAAATTTCACCCAAACCCTTGAATCGCGTGATTTCGGCCTGCTTGCCCAGTTCCGACACAGCTGCACGTTTTTCCTGCTCGTCGTAGCAGTAGAAGGTTTTTTTCTTATTGCGCACACGGAAGAGCGGAGTCTGAAGGATGAACAGGTGATTTTCGCGAATCAACTCCGGGAAGAACTGAAGGAAGAAGGTGATCAGCAAGAGCCGAATGTGCATACCATCGACATCGGCGTCGGTGGCGATCACGACACGATTATAGCGAAGATTTTCAAGATCCTCTTCGATATTCAGGGCGGCCTGGAGCAGATTGAACTCTTCGTTTTCGTAGACGACCTTTTTGCTCAGACCAAAACAATTGAGAGGTTTGCCGCGAAGCGAAAAGACTGCCTGGGTCTGAACATCCCGCGCCTTGGTGATGGAGCCGCTGGCAGAATCCCCTTCAGTGATGAAAAGCGTGCTGTATTCACGCTCCACCTTTTTCGAGTCCATGTGGATGCGGCAGTCCCGCAGTTTTGAATTGTGGAGTTTTGCTTTTTTTGCGCGTTCGCGGGCAAGCTTCTGAATACCCTGGATTTCCTTGCGGCTTTTCTCGGATTCCTGGATTTTGGACAGGATCTGCTTCGCGGTTTCAGGGGTTTTGTGCAGGTAGTTATCGAGTTCCCTTGAGAGGAATTGTGAGATGTAATTGCGGATCGTTTGCCCGTCCGGGGCCATTTTCTGTGAACCCAGTTTGGTTTTGGTCTGGGATTCAAAGACCGGCTCGATCACCTTCACACTGATGGCAGCGATAATGGAGGTGCGCACATCCACGGCGTCAAAACTCTTCTGATAGAAATTCTGAATGGTTTTTGAGATGGCCTCCCGAAACGCCCCCTGATGGGTGCCTCCCTGGGTGGTGTGTTGCCCGTTAACAAACGAAAAATACTCCTCGCCGTAGGCATTGCCATGCGTGAACGCGATCTCGATATCCTCTCCCTTCAGGTGAATGATGGGATAGCGAATTTCCTCGGTGATTTCATCATTGAGCAGATCGAGCAACCCATTCTGGGAGTGGAACTTCTGACCATTAAAAACCAGAGTGAGACCCGTGTTCAGATAAGCGTAGTTCCAGAGCATGGACTCGATGATGCTCGGCTTCCACTGAAACTCGCCAAAGATGTTCACATCGGGTGTAAAGCTGGTAAAGGTTCCGTTGCGGTCATGGGCATTCGCGGCGACATCCTGACGATCTTCGGAGACGACTTCACCGCGTTCAAATTCGATGCGCCGGGTCTTGCGCTCCCGGAATGCCTGAATCGTGAATGCGGATGAGAGCGCATTGACTGCCTTGATTCCGACCCCATTCAGACCGACTGACTTCTTGAATGCTTCGGAATCATACTTGGCTCCGGTATTGATTTTGGCCGCGCAGTCCTTGAGTTTTCCGAGTGGAATGCCGCGTCCGTAGTCCCGAACCGAAAGCTGGCTGCCCGAAAGCTCGATCTCGATGGTGCGTCCGTTGCCCATGACAAACTCATCAATGGAGTTGTCGATCACCTCTTTCAGTAGCACGTAGATGCCATCGTCCGATGCGGAACCGTCGCCCAGTTTTCCAATGTACATGCCCGGGCGCAGGCGGATGTGTTCTTTCCAGTCGAGTGAACGAATACTGTCTTCGGTGTAAGTGGCTGACATGAATGGGAAATGGATGAGCGCCTGGTGACCTTCACAAAGCGCATCATTTTTAAGGATGTGTTGGTGTCAGAACCCGGACGGGCACAAATACGGTAGTTGATGGGGTCGAAGGTGACCCGCGGACGGGTTGTTACCCGGTGCCAGTGCGCGGTTCGATACCACGCTGGCGCGTCAGGCTTCAGCCGTCCAACCCTTCAATGTTGCAGGACCGCAGCTTTGATTGTCAAGATTGTGCACGGGAAGTCGTGACAATCGTTGAAAAAGCCGCTCAGTTGCCCATGCTTGTGAGGCAACCATGGATTTTAAACGATACCTTCAACAGTGGCTGATCCTCATGGTGGGTGTTTTTGTGGCATCTCACATCATTCCCGGAATCC
This sequence comes from Puniceicoccaceae bacterium, assembly GCA_040224245.1. Classification (NCBI taxonomy): domain Bacteria; kingdom Pseudomonadati; phylum Verrucomicrobiota; class Opitutia; order Puniceicoccales; family Puniceicoccaceae; species Puniceicoccaceae bacterium. Next base: position 22,775 of record JBEGIR010000028.1, read on the forward strand.
ACTACGAAACGACCGGATCCCTCATCGCAGTGGTGTTGATTTTGAGCTTTCTCAACCTCATTCTGCGACCGATCCTGATTTTATTTACCCTGCCTTTTGTCATTCTCACGATGGGAGTTGGCATCTTGGTGATCAATGCATTCCTGTTTCTGCTCGTGAACCAAATGGTCTCCGGATTTCATGTGGATGGATTTTGGGCGGCGTTTTTTGGCTCAATCGTGGTAAGCCTCATCGGCATGGTCGCGAACCTTCTGCTCGCTCGACCGCAGGTGCAGGTGGATGTGAGGCGACCCGATGCTCCGGGAATGGGAGCGCAAGGATCCAGTTCCAAGCGGAAATTGAAGGATGATGACGTGATTGACATTTAGTTCCATCTATTGCATCGGCTTTGGGTTCCGGTTTCGGAAATTCCCTGCCGATTCTATTCCCAACTACAACTGACCCTGCAAGCTACCGTGAAAACAATCCAACACCACCGCCTGACCATCCAGATTCTCATTGGCATGGCCACTGGGATCCTGCTTGGCATTCTGATCAACCAGTTTTTCAGTGAGGTGGTTTGGGTGTCCAACTGGGTCACCGGAGGCATTTTTTATGTGGGTGGCAAAATATTTGTCGCCTGCCTGCAGCTGCTGGTGGTTCCACTGGTATTGGTATCTCTGATTTCTGGAACTGCTGCGCTGGATGATGTGCGTAAAGTGGGAACGATTGGACTCAAAACCGTGCTGCTCTACATGGTCACCACTGCGATTGCGATCACGCTGGCCCTGCTGTTTGCGAGTCTATTTCGTCCGGGTGTTGGAATCGACAAGGAAGCGTTTTTACAATCGCAAACCCCCAGCGTTTCATCAGTGGAAACCCAGCTCGAAACCATTGCAGGTGAGGTGAATGAAGTGAAGTGGGTCATCAACCAGCTCGCCCGCCAGAGTGGAGCGCAAGCCGAACCCTTCGAGGACATCGAGGGCGAATTGGCGGACGAAGCGCCGGCACAGGAATCCGGGTTTTCGGTTCAGGAGGCACCACCACTGACTGAGGTGCTGATACAAATTTTTCCAACCAACCCGATCCGTTCCATGGCGGAAGGCAACATGTTGCAGATTATTGTTTTTGCGATTTTGTTCGGACTGGCGCTTACCCTGGCAGGTGAATCGGGACAGCGCGTATTGCAGGGGGTGAATGACCTCAATGAAGTGGTCATGAAGCTCGTGCTGTTGCTCATGCGCACAGCACCCTTCGGTGTCTTTTGTCTGGTCGGTCAAACCTTTGCAACGCAGGGATTTTCCGCAATCGCACCCCTGTCAAAGTATTTCTTTCTCGTGATGCTGGTGCTGCTGTTGCACGCGGGGGTGACCTATTCGCTTTTTCTCAAAATCTTTGCACGATTAAGTCCGCTTCGTTTCCTTCGCACCATGTGGGAAACGCAGATGTTTGCGTTCAGCACCTCCAGCAGCAATGCCACCATTCCGGTCACGCTCGAAACGGTGACCGAACGCCTCGGCGTGCACCGCAGTGTGGCCTCCTTTACGGTGCCACTGGGTGCGACGATTAACATGGACGGCACGGCTATCATGCAGGGAGTGGCGACGGTTTTTATCGCGCAGGCCTGGGGTATGGATCTGAGTCTGACGGATTTTCTGATCGTCATTGTGACCGCTACTTTGGCGTCGATCGGAACAGCAGGTGTGCCTGGAGTGGGTCTGGTCATGCTCTCCATGGTGCTGATGCAGGTAGGACTCCCGGTCGAAGGCATTGCCATCATTCTCGGGGTGGATCGCCTGCTCGACATGCTGCGAACCGCAGTGAACATCACGGGTGACAGTATGGTTTCCTGTGTCGTGGGCAGGTGGCAGAATGCGCTCGATCCCGACGTGTTTGAGCGGGGGGATCCGTAACAGGGTGAGTTGTTGCTCAGCTATTCAGGCTGAGATGTAAATAACGCAAGGCCGGCAACAATCGCATGCAAGAAGGCTGGTGCAGCGCATCCTGCAGATGGATCAGCTTTCGGTTTCGAATGCCCTTTTCCTTCCAGTCACTGTGAATCGTTTGAACTTCGAGCGGGTACAGAATCCAGTGTTGGGGAGCGACGTCTTTGTAAGGCATGAGCACCGGATGTCCCGAAATTGCACCCTCAACCCCGGCTTCCTCCAGAGCCTCCATGCAAGCGACCTCCCGAGCACCGAGATGGGCTTCGGGTTGCCCTTTTGGAAAAATGGTAAGGGCCTTTTTCCGGGTTTGAACGGCCACAACCTCGATTTTGCCGGAAGTTCGCAGGTAGGGAAGAACACCAATCACAACATTGGATTTTTGCCGATCCACATCCACGGGCAATTCCTGAATTTGCAGCGGACTGTGCATCAGGGATTCATCCCGAAACCTTACATCCATCGTGATGTCGGGTCCCAGCGTTGCGGGAGGAGACCAGAAGAATGCATCACGTACTGTAGCAAAGCGGAAAGTGGCAATGTGTAACCCTTTGAGTGACTGCTCAAAGCTGTCCACCCAGGCATCCGTTCCCGGCAAAAGGCAACGGTACCGCAGCATTTCAAGCGGGGGGAACAAGGCAGTTGGCCAAAGCTCATGGCACTGACGGCGCTGCAGGCGACAGCGCAGCTGTTGCCAGGACCCGTTGACCCGGGTTTCCACGATCTGCCAGCAGGCATTGCCGTGCTGACGCAGCGAGATGCGACGATGGGAGTCACTCGCAAGCAAGGCCCTGCGAACCTGTGTTGCACGGGCGTGCAAGGCGAGAACTTCAGGTTCTGCAATCAGGAATCGGCGATGGAAACAGTCGTGCAAGCGGGTTCGTGTGGAGTTCAGAGCGGGCAGCCCGAATCGATAAATGACCAGGGAAGTGCAAACTGTTCCGCAACCTCTGCGGCGAGCCGCTGCACCGCAAATACTTCGGTGTCGTAATGCCCGCAGGTGTAGAGGTTCACCCCCAACTCCTGCGAAAGTGCAAAATGATGCTGGGAGCATTCTCCGGTGATCAGGGTGTCAATGCCATCGGCAGCCAGGCGAGTCAGTGCATCGCCTCCACTCCCGGTGAGGATGCCGATCCGCCGTAGTTGCTGCGGTCCATGCATCATGGCTACAGTTCGTGGAAATTGCTCGTGCAGGCGTTCTGTGAGCGTCTCGCGCGGCAGCTCGGCATCACAGTACCACCCGATGGGAACCCCCTCGTAGGGCGCAAATTGCCCGGTTGGCTGCAATCCGAGTTTTTGCGCCAAGCACACGTTGTTTCCGATTTCCGGGTGAGCATCCAGCGGCAGGTGACTGCCGTAAACCGCCAGATTGTGCTGCATCGCATGGAAAAACTTGCGGTAGCGCGGTCCTGTGAGCGGTGAGACCGGGGCCCAGAAGGGGCCATGGTGCACGATAAGGAAATCCACGCCGCGTTCGACAGCTGATTCAAACACCTGTAAACTGGCATCCACGGCGGCACCGATGTGAGTGACAGTGCCATTATTCTCGATCTGGAGTCCGTTTTTGGCTCCCGGGTAGTCGGGAATTTCGTGGGTTCGCGTGCGTTTGTTGCAGTAGTGTGTGATGGGTTGAAGTGATGCCATGGATGGGATTCAAATGTTGCGGATGGCGGTGGACAGGGGTTTGACTCGGCAAACCTTCAATCGATTAAATCAAACGGATTTGCCAACGCAACCCGTTACCGGATATTGAGGGAGAGACGGCAAGCCAATGCCATCTCAAGATGTAACCCTTTTCACATGAAACGCTTTTACCAACAGGAGACCATTCCCTTTCGGCTGGCATCCGACTATCAGCCTCAGGGGGATCAACCGCAGGCCATTTCCAGATTGGTCGAATCCATTCGCGCAGGCAATCGCTACCAGACCCTGCTTGGGGTGACGGGTTCGGGGAAGACCTTCACAATGGCGAATGTGATTCAGGAACTACAGCGCCCCACCCTTATCATTTCGCACAACAAGACGCTTGCCGCCCAACTCTACTCGGAATTCAAGTCCTTTTTCCCGCAAAATGCAGTCGAATATTTTGTCAGTTATTACGATTATTACCAACCCGAAGCTTATGTGCCGCAGACGGACACCTACATCGAAAAAGATTCTTCAATCAATGACGAGATTGAGCGCCTCCGCATTTCTGCCAGCAGTTCGCTGATCGCCCGGCGCGACGTCATTGTGGTGGCGAGTGTGTCCTGCATATACGGCTTGGGGTCTCCGGAAGACTTTGAGGAAATGATGATTCCGCTTCAGGTGGGGGAGACCATTCGCCGGGATGATTTTCTCGTGAAACTGGTCGAAATCCTCTACGACCGCAACGACATCGACTTCAAGCGCGGCACCTTCCGGGTGCGTGGCGAGGTGGTCGATGTGTTTCCCGCCTACATGGAGACCGCGATTCGCATCGAGTTTTGGGGGGATGAAATCGAGACCATCCGCGATCTCGATCCACTGACGGGGCAATTGGGAAAATCCCACTCCTACTTCCACCTCTACCCTGCCAATCAGTTTATCACCCCCAAATACAAGATTGACCAGGCGATTTCGCGCATCCGCGAGGAGATGGAGGAACAGGTGGCGCTGTTTGAAAAGGAGAAGCTGTTCATCGAAGCCCAGCGCATCCGCATGCGCACCGAATATGATATTGAAATGCTGCAGGAAATCGGATTCTGCAACGGCATCGAAAATTACTCACGCCACCTGAGTGGCAGGCAGGCAGGTCAGCGCCCTTGGTGCCTGATCGATTTTTTCCCCGAGGATTTTCTTCTGTTTGTGGATGAGAGTCATGTGACCATGCCACAATTTGGTGCGATGTATGTGGGGGACCGGTCGCGCAAGGAAAAACTGGTTCGCTATGGGTTTCGTCTGCCCAGTGCACTGGACAATCGGCCGCTCATGCCTGAGGAGTTTCAGGAAGTGACCGGACAGACGCTTTTCATTTCTGCAACTCCTTCCGCCAAGGATATCGAGCTTTCGTCAGTGGTGGCTGAGCAGATCATCCGTCCAACAGGTCTGCTTGACCCGATCATGGAGCTTCGACCTACGGATGGGCAGGTAGAGGATCTGATCGGAGAAATCCATCGCGCCACAGAAGCTGGCGAGCGAGTGCTCGTAACAACCTTGACCAAGCGCATGTCCGAGGACCTCACGACGTTTCTGCGAGAGGCAAAAATTCGGGTGGAATACCTGCACAGCGACATTGATGCCATCGAGCGTGTCGAAATTCTCCGGCACCTTCGGGCTGGCAAATTTGACGTGCTCATCGGTGTGAATCTGCTCAGAGAGGGGCTGGATCTTCCCGAGGTGGCACTGGTGGCGATCCTTGATGCGGACAAAGAGGGCTTTTTGCGCAATACCACGAGTCTTATTCAGACGGCTGGGCGAGCGGCACGGCATGAAAAAGGGCGTGTCATTCTGTATGCGGATCGGCTCAACCAATCACTGCAGACCACACTCGAAATCACACGGGACCGGCGGGAACGACAGATCGCATTCAATCGCGAGCATGACATCACTCCGCGTAGCGTGAAGCGCGGTGACCAAAGCTCGCTTCACCAGGCAGATGAGGATGAAGGTGTCGATGAAATGGCAGTGGCCGAGTTGGGTGGTGAGAGCGAAGTTCAGCGCATCATTGCCGAACTCGAGAACGAAATGATTGAGGCCTCCAACGCTCTCGAGTTCGAACGCGCAGCGATTTTGCGCGATCAGATCGAAGCACTCAAATCCGGGGACCGGTCGAAGTTTGCCGGACAGAAACCCTCACGCAAGGCACGCAAGTACGGCAAGGGGAAACGCCGCTCATGAAAGCAACCAAGTCCACCGAATCATCCCTGTGCATGAAGCGCAGCATAAAGGGGCATTGTCCGCATTGCGGGGAGGGCAGATTGATGCGCGACTGGTTTCGCGTGAATGTGCGATGTCCGAGCTGTGATGCAACATTGCCCGTTGCCGAGGGTGCCTTTCTCGGCTCCATGGCGATCAACTATGGGATGGTGGTCTTTGGACTGATTCCTCTCTGGCTGCTGCTCTGGTGGGGCAGTGAGTGGGGGATTTCGATCCTGACCTGGGGCGCCATGGCACTGGCAGTTGTGGGTCCGATTCTGCTCTATCCCTTCGCTTGGCGCATCTGGATCGCACTCGGGGTCACCGTTTTAAAGGATGACGATCAGAATCCCTGAGGGAACGGGAAAAATTCTCTGTGTGATCCT
>JBEGIR010000029.1 GCA_040224245.1 Puniceicoccaceae bacterium
TGTCGTAGTGCTGTCCGGTGTGGATGAGTTGCACTGCGAACTCCGGGTGTTTCTGAAGCTCATGATAGACTGGTGCTGCCTTCATGAAATTGGGGCGTGCACCAATGATGATGTGGATTTGGAAAGGATTCGGTTTCACGATGGATTCTTGCTCAAACCAAGGTAATGCAGCAGCGTCTTGCAAAGATTCTCTGAGGTCAATCGGGTTTTCCGATACAGCTGAACCTGCTGTTTCAGATGCGCATAGCGCTGAGGATCCATCACCTGTTCCAGGAGGATTTCAAAAGCGTCCCTCCAGCTCTCGCGGGGAATGGGTTCGAGGATGCGATAACTCGCAGGATCCTCAACTGCGGCAGTCGCATCAAAGTCGAAGCGCTTTCCAAAGAGGCTCAAGTAGTGGTCCCCTTCGCTCAACTCAAAGCCTACGGGTTGCTCCATCAGCGGTGCATGGTCGAGGATGAGAGGAACATCAAGCGCAAATCCTTCGGTCGCCTTCCAGGGCAACAGAGCATGAGGCAGTATGTTCACAAACTGAAAGCGGGACGCCGCAATTTTCTGGAAAAACGCGTATTTGTTCACAGAAGGGTAGATCACCAATCCATCTTCCTGTTCTGGCTGACCTTTGCTGGTCAGTCGCGTGAATGCGCGAGTCCTGCTATCCGAAAGATGGCGATGAGTCAGATAACGCACCCAGAAGTGATAGGCATCGGGATTACATCCTGCAGGCAAGTGGTCCAGCAACTCTGTTGCAGCCTGGATGTGGTTTCGATAGACTCCAACAATCTGACACACCTCAAAAGTTTGCCCAAACGCTGCCAAGCGATACAGCCAGCGGGTTCGGTTCAACTGTGCCAGATCGGGTGCAAAAAGGAGAAAGGGTGCAATCTTGTGGCGATGCTCATTCAAGAGTTCTGAATGCAGATACTTGCTGGCAATCCCCCAATGCAGGTTGGCCTTGAAATACACATCACAGCAGTCCAACGCATCGAGGTTCCACAGGAAGGCGTGGTCGGAAAGGTCAAAGAACAGGCGCTTACCATCCCATTCGATCCAGGTCGACAGGTGTTCACGTCCATCAAGATTCAAGCGCTGACAAGAATCTTCGTAGTCCCGTTCGTTCACGCTGTAGCCTTCACGCACAGCCTCGTAGAGGAATTTCAGGAAGGGATAATTCCGTGCCGTGGGTGCCTTGAGTTCAATGTTCATGAATGTATCTGTTGTTTTGCCGCCTATTTGAGTGAAGGGTCAGGAGCTAGAAGTCAGAAAATATGCACATCCTGCTGGTTGCTGTGGTCCTCGAAGAGGGGCTTCCGAGGCGTGTGCAGCGAGCCGTTTTTTAGCGAACAAAGTGAGCGTTGTTTATAGAGTTTCTTTCAAACATCGTTCATCCGGGGGACTCACTAGATGCGCTTCGCGCCCATATGTTCCGCATGCGAAACGGCATATAAAAACAATGAAAAATAGGCCGTCCGGCCACAGCCGGATATCTTACGCCCCGTTGATCGCTTCGGGATGACCCACAAGCCTAACCGTCACACCGCCGGTTTCGCCAGTTCATTCTCAAAGCTGCTTACGCAGGCATTCACTTTTGCCTCCAAATGCTTACTCTGGTAAAAATCATTCACAAGATGTTTTCCTTCTTTGGCAACCTGTTCCAGACGATTCGTATTACTGAGTGCACCAAGGACCTCCCTACGCATTGCCTCAATTGAACATGGCTCAACAAGAAAACAATTCTCGTTATGCCGGAACTGATAACCCGACCGGATGGCCTCCACCAGGCTCAGTAGTACGGGGCGTCCGAGGGACATGGCCAAAAGTGCAGTCGTTACCGCGCCGGAATACGAGTTTGGAAGAATGGGCAACACCACGAGTCGGGATTTCAGAAAACTCGCCCTTACCTCTTCCATGCTTTGATCATACCGAACTTCGACATTGTCAGGGGCATCGGCGAGTATCGCCTGAAATGCTGCAGATGCAATAATCAGGAATGTATGCCCTGGCAACAATGCTGCCACCTCAAGCAGAAGTCGATAGTCCCGATGCGGATCCGCTCCGACCGAAATCACATCCCATTGAGGTTCCTCCATCGGAGGCTGATGGTTGTTTTGCGGCACTGCAATTCCGTAGGTCCAATGCAGCACTGGGATGGTTCCACACTCGTAAGGATTCACCAGCGTATCCAGGCGGTCTCGCTCCCCGGCACCAAAACAGGAGATCAACGATGATTCGCGCAAAGAAGTTCGAAGTCCATGCCGAAGCAATGCATGCATGCGCTCCAATCGCTCCGGCGTGCCGATGGACGTGTAGATCCATGGTATCGACCAAAGTCCCATTACGCGCATCAGGGCGAGCGGAAACCCAACATTTTCGACAGTCGAAAGGATCAAATCTGAACGCCAGATTCTGGGTAGGTTCAGCAGAATCCCAAGCCAGTCACCAGCTGGAAAGCCCAAAAATCTCATCATGCCACGCTGCACCCAATAGTCGAGCTGACGAAAACACCCCCCCAATAGGCCTCGCCTGGGAACTTGAATCCAACCCTCAAGGTTGTTCCACCACCCAATACCGGATCGCACAAGTACCGCATGCCCATGACACAGGTCCCGGTTTGCGACAAGTGATCCGGATTCAGCGATCCATTTGAGTCTTGATTCCGTGCTTTTAAAAAAACTACCAACGCGCAACATGGGTAGGAAGTGGTTTTTTTTCAATCCATCCGCATCGACAGCAAGAAAACTTAGTACAGATAGCGATGCTGCAGTTGGTAGCTTTTCTCACGATTGTTCCAACAGATGATCGGTGCACGATATTGCTTAAGGTTGATCTGATAGTGCAAACTCCGAAGCAACGGTATTCTCCTCGTTTGTCGGTAAATCTGACGATTTCGAATGAAGTGCTCCCGGATTCGTTTTGCCTCTGGACCCAACGCCTGTTTTACCAATTCAACGTCTTCGATGTATTGATTCCTGAATTTTTGACTCCGGTTTGCACCAGTACGATCATGGAAACTACCCAAAACAGCGTCAACCGCCACCAACGGACTGACGTTTGCAAACCGAATCCAAAGATCAAAGTCTGCTGCCAATTGCAAATCGGTGTTAAGCCCTCCCACCTTCTCCCAAAGTGACCGTCTCCAAAACGTCGACTCCTGCTGGATGTGACAGAGACCATGCTCATCACAGGCCCCGGCTTTGATCAGATCTTGTGGATAGTAGTGCAAACGATTGATCGATTTCGGGATGCCATTATAGGAAATAATGGGTCTTCCCGTGATCCAATCTACTTCTGGGAACTTCCTGAACACTTCGTTGACAATTTGAAAGGTCCAGGGAAAATAGCGGTCATCCGAATTCAACCACCCCATTATTTCACCAGAAGTAGAATTCAGGGCATCGCGAATTGCATGATATTGTCCAGCATCGGGTCCTGAATACCACGAGGACAATCTGGACTCACGATTTCGAATCACCTCCACGGTTCCGTCAGTGCTTCCCCCATCAAACACGACATATTCCATCTCAGGATAGGCTTGATCCACCACCGAATCAATGGCCGTACCGATCCCTTCCACGTCATTGTATACGGCAGTAGCGATTGAAAAACTCAGTGCTGGCTCATTCATAGGATGTCGATATCTACGCCCAATACGATCAAGAGGGTATCCGAATCCCCGGCCCTTCATCTGTCCTATTGGAAACCAGCATAGCTGAACCCTTCCCAGTCATTTCTGACAAAAACCAAATCCATTTGCCAGAGCGCTCGATCTCGTTTTCGATTCATGACATCCACAATTCTGACCGGTCGAAAGCCTATCTTCACGATATGATCACAGAATTCCCAGAATTTCAGGGCACTCTTGTTGATCTTGAAATTGTAGCACTCCACCACAAGCGCATTCGTGTTTTCCAACGTATCCAGTGCTCCCGCCAAAATCCCCTTTTCAAAACCATGGGTATCCAGTTTGATCAAATAGGGACCACCCCATCCTGTCTCCTTTATGCTATGATCGAGCGTTACCATAGGCACCTCAATGGCATGGACGTTTTTCCCATCAGGCACCAATCCGCCTCCGAGAGGGTCTCGGGCATCAAAATGAATTTTCCCAACTCCAGGTCCTACCGCACGGCAATCAGCAGCCCGATTTTCTGATGCATATGCAAACGAGTTGAGTGCTTGAAAATGAACCGGATTTGCCTCAAACATGAGATAGTTCGCTTCGGGATAGACAGACGAACAAATGCGCGTCCAACTGCCATTTGAAGCACCCACATCCAAAACCGTTGTAATGTTGATGCCAGACTCTCTCAGCCATTTCAGTGCATCCATCATCTCGGTTCGTGGTGGTTTTATTTTCCTGAGTTCCCACCCCCTTTTTTGAAGGGCATTTTGAATCATTATTTTGATGAACATTCTACCTTTTTGTTTAATTAACTTCCAGAGCTCCAGCAAAAATCATTGCTGTTATCGCCGCACGTTGTGACCGATTTTTGAAGCAACGAATTCATTGAATTTCGGGTCTGAATCGCTTTTTCCACTTCCAGAACCGGAAACGAAGAAGCACACGCTTGATCATCCACAGCCCTCTAAAAATTGGGTTCTTCAGCAGGTAATCGAGTTGAAGCGCTATGCCGATATTCACAAGGTGAGTCCGTAAGGGTGGACTGATGCGTTCCGCATAAAATGTGTTCAGCGTCGTGTTCGGTGACGCACTCATGACGTCACACAGGGGAGCAATTGAAAGGAATGGCGCCCCCTCCTTCTGTGTATGCTCAACGTTGCTATCGACTGGATTCAGCAGGTTCTGCTGCAAGGGTTGCTCGGTCAGTTCGAGTGTTTGAAATTTTCCACGAACCTTACGACTCGTCACCACGCGTTCACATGAGATAAGTTCCAATGGTTTCAGTCCATACAGATCCATCTCAGCATCCTTAAATACACTCGAATCCCACATTCCATGTCGCATGTCCACCTCCATAAAAGCATCATAAATATTCCAGGTTTCGTGGAACTGCGGAAACTGGTAGGGACCCGGGTTCATACTCAGGCTGGTGGCAAAATAGGGGCATGGTTTTTTAAAGTGGGTCCCCAACTCACCACGATGGTCCGAGAAAGATTGCCTGGGATAGACCACAAAACGATCCTCACAGACCAAAAACTTGAAAAAAAGCTTCTTCCATGAATGACTTCGCCAACATCGCTTGACCGTATCGGGGAGTTTGATTCCGTCCACCGCTTCTCCCTCCCGCTGCAAAAAATTTTCAAAATCCTGCCAGGCATGCCCCAAAAACACCTGCCCCCAAGAGCAGGGTACCTGCATGAAAAATGCATCCCACTGGTCGGGAATCGGTTCAAAAGGATAATGACAGAACTCATTGATTCGGTAAGAATAAAGTCCGATTGAAGCGACTTTGCGTTCCGTCTGGTATCGCAAAGTGGTCTCACGTGCAAACTGATAAAAATACGGGGATAGGATCAGATCATCCTCCAGAATCAAGGCTGCTCCAGACGCTTTGCTCTGCGCGGCACATGCCATGATATGCTGCCTCAATCCCAGATGATTCTGCTGGCGGATGATGCGCTTCGGACCGACTCTCCACTCAAAGTCCTCTGCGAGTCGCTCACATGCCTCATCTGCCCCACCTTCGAGGGACAAGATCAGAGGCACTTCAACATGATCCGGATAGTGAGCCCGATCAAGGCTGACGAGGAGTCGTTGCAAACAATCCGGGCGATTGTATACAGCGACAACAATGGGAATGGAGGATATCATGGAGTGATAATCGCAAGTTCAACAAAATGAGATTGATGATCAAAGCAGAGAAAGGTGCCATTTGGCAAACATCTCGTATCCGAAAATACGCTGAAGCAACACATTCACCTGCTTCTGTGTCTCTATGGCTTTCCAAAGGTTTTTCCACGGGAAAACGGTATGATTGCCTGCACCAAGGGTCATGATTGATTTGAAACTGAAGTTGATGAATCCTGAGCCACGACCCAACGTTCACGAATCTGAAGCCGCTCCTGCGCACTCCAGAAATGCATCGCAAATTTGGAACTGAGCTGTTCCTCCAGATAGCTGTCAGGCAAACGTACCTGATCACGAAACACTCGATATGTTTCCCGATACGGTTTGCGGCTCGAAACGTTGGCAAGGGTCCACTCAAGGATTGGACAGCTGAGAAAATTGCTCACGATCTCAAGTTGTTTTGTTCGTTTGAGATCCGTGCGATACACCAAAAGTTGCACTTTAGCTCGGCGATAAACCTTCCATCCTGCCTCAACAGGAAAGGACTCGCTGAATACATCAATCCCAAACGCAGGTTTCATCTGGTCATCAAACCACCGGGCGGTAAATGCTCCCGATTCTCCTTGAAGAAGGGCGGCAATCAGTTGCTCAATCGTCCACCCACAACTTTCCGGACTCCTGCCCGTGATCCTTTTAAAGTTCTGAAAAAATGAAGATACATTACGAGAAATCGGTTCCCTTACTGGTGAGATCACCTTAACTGATAGTCCCAACCATCCTCGCACCCGCAGCACCTGAAATGGAAAATGTCCCTTAGCGACATGGCGATGTCCATGGAAAACATGGCCTTTCCACTGTTGCTCAAGAGTCCTCAAGAGCGAAGAAGATCCCACCTTACCCATTTGAAAGATATAGACTGGTTCGTGGCGAATCGCCTTATACCACTGGTGAAACGTCTGTGATCTCGGAAAAATCCACCTGTGAATCGCTTTCCAGTTCATCTGCAGGATCGGTGTATTGGTGCTGAATGGGATAGCAGAACTTCGCGAAACAACGATTGATATCGTGTTGCCTGAATCTCCAGTGCGTAGTGCTTTGCTGCGTCAGAGGCGATGCGCTCCCGGTCAAAGGAACCTGCACCGTCGAGAAACTCCTGAATTGTGCTGCGAAGTGATTCGGTTGTTACCGACTCACAAAGTATACCATTCTGAAAATCCTTAACCGCATCGGGCACCCCACCGATGGCAAATGCGATCACGGGTGTTCCACAAGCCAGAGACTCCAGCATGGTATTGGGAAGATTATCAACCAACGAGGGTAACACAAAAGCATCTGCAGCATTATATAGCATACTCATGAGATGATCATCATTCACCGAACCCATGTTGCGTATTTGGAGTCCTGTAATCGCATTGGAAGGGAAGTGCCCCCCGACGACCATCAATTCGATTTGATCCAGATGCTTCAATCCGCTGAGAGCATGCAGCAGTGCAACACCTCCCTTGCGTGCTTTCTTCACGTTGTCCGAGACAAAAAGCAGTTGTTTGCGCTGGGGATCCAAGCCTAACAATTGCTTTGCTTCTGCAGAATCATTGCGGCAATACACCTGCGTATCCAAACCATAAGGAATCGTATGGATACACCGATCAGCGAAAACCGGACTCCGCGCTGCTTCGCTTTCAAGCCATTTTGAAGGCGTAACGACCGTCAGATTTTTCGCTTTTGAAACCCAACGCTGTTTGGATTCCACGAGTCGCTTGTTCAAGTCCATTTCCTTCGAACTAGGACGATAATAAACAAACTTTCCTTGTGCATCTAGATCAGATACCTGCTCCACAAAATGCTCGTAACCCATGAACGCGTTCATGTCATGCAAGGTCCAGACCACAGGCAGTTCCAGTTTCTGAAAAAAGCTCGGGTAGTCCAGCATGCCGCTCACCCAGTGCAAGTTGATGATATCACAGGGCTGGCTCTGGATCGCTGCTGCAAGATCGAAGTAGCTTTCGGGAAACGAACATTGTTCAATATTTCCTGGTCGATTCAAAACGGATCTCCGCTTTTCAAGCAATCGAATGCGAATCCAATTTCGTACGCGGTCGGCCTGAGTGCGACGCAGCGTAAACTTTCTGCAATCGATCACCTTGTCTGGCTCATCTGGCAGCAATCCACGCGTCACTAAACGCACCGAACATCCTTGCTGTATTAAGCCATTTCGCAAGCGAAGACAAGCTGCAGCTGCACCGCCTTGGGTATGCGTATTGGCAATCGAGATATTCATTTTGGCGATCCAGAGTGAGGAGCAGTTTGGATCTCCCCGCAGGTGAGGAATTATTCCGCCTTTCTCCCTTCCACAAACAACGAGTCGGGTTTAAAGACTATTTCATTCTTGCTCTCCAGTTCAAACGCATTCCACCCGGGAATACTACTTTCCAATGCTGACTTCACCTCAACATGGCGGATTCCGAGATCCTGAAGTAACTGAGTCAGTGAGTACCGATCATACATCCATTGATGGATCTCGCCACCCAATCGAAATTTCCCAATTTTTAGCGCAAGTGTGTTGGGACCGCTCCCCATTCGCAGCTCATTCATCAAATTCCAATCGTTTCCCAGCAACAAACGCAGCACTCTCTCCTTGAGCGGCCGCAGTAGTGCGTTCACACGCCGACCCAAAGGGACACGATTCGGATTCAACCCGTCTTCAGGTGCCTTCACTCGATTTTCCTTGGCCATCAATGCACGACGACGGATTTCTCTTCCTTCTTCACCGAGGCGATCCATCACAAACGATTCATTTGGAATTGTCTCCCTCTGCAAATAGGCTGCCATCTCCCCCCCACTGTGGTTGCGTACGGTCTGGTCATACAACTCCAGAAGCATCCACTCATAATTGTGCTGTGCTTGAATGTCTTCGTCCAATGCTTGCTCAAGTGAATTCAGGTAAAGCCTCACAATGTGCTCAAGGTCTGGAACAGCGACACGAATAATGCCGCCTGGCTTGAGGACTCGCACACATTCCCTCAAAAACTCCCGCCCTTCCTTCCGCGAAAAATGCTCCAATACATGCGAGTGGTAAACGACCTCAAAATGTGCATCGGGGTATGGAATGCCCTCGCACAGGTTGTGAGCAACGACATGTGGACTGCTGGAAACCATGTCCACATTGGTCCAGTCGGGGTGAAAACGATTTCCACAACCCAAATTGAGGTAGCGTTTCATGTTGTAGGTGTTCGAGGACTCTCCTTCACTGCAAAAATGTTGAGTTGATTGTCCATGCCCAAGTAGGATTGAACTTTCACAAACGGATGGGGAGAAATTACCCCAATGTGTTGTATGTTGTATCGAAATCCCGCATTTACCAACACTGACAGCAAGCGATGCAGGTTCTGAGGTTGGTGGGTGAATGAATGGTATTCCACAAAGATGCGATCCACGCACTGAAGCAGGTCCGCGCAATCTTCAAGAACTTCCGTTTCCGCTCCTTCTATGTCAATTTTGAGCAGGTCCACAGGACGGTCCAAATAACTCCGCAAACGAACTGTCTCGATCTGCTTGAGGCTTTCAGAATCTCCTGATACCGCAATGCGGCCCCCATCAGCTCCTTCCGCATGAAATTCAAGCGTTTTGTCTTCGTTCCATAGTCCTTTTTGGACAAGTTCAACGTGATTGAGTCCGAGCATTTCAACGTTATCCTTCAGCACAGCAAACACCTTCGGATCTGGTTCAAAAGCTACGACACTTGCTTCAGGAAAGCATCGCTTGAAATAACACACACTCAGACCAATGTTTGCACCCCCATCGATGATATATGGACATGGATTCGAGGTTTCAAACTGATAGATCTCCTTTCGGAAGAGTTCATCGTAAAGGAATAGGAAGGAGGCAGCATCTACGAATCTCAGAGCAGGACCCAATAGCCGAGTGCTTCCCTCTTCGTAACGTGGAAGATGTTTCAACCGTTGAATCTCAAGGTCGACACGATCAACACGTTGCCCAATCAACCGCTCCAACTGCCGTATAATGCGAGCGATCATGGATTACAGTTTCAAGCTTTTTGGTTTTCTGTTTCTGCTGGAACTCCTATCAACACCCCGAGCAACCCAAGCTGCACAATGTTGAAAAATCCGTCGAGCGATGCGCCGGATTCTGAAACTTCGCCGTAGTGTTCGCGACCGGGAAGCATGAAACTGCTTCATCAATAATATACATTTTCGACTTTGTCGCAACTCAATGGGTTTGACCGGAACATGATTAGCAAGCTCACTCCAGATATAGCGATCAGACACTCCGCAGTGAGTTCCTTGACCATCCATTCCAATGTTCTGAGTCAAACTCGGAAAGGGATGCAATGCGAATCCTCCCTTTATAAATAGATTCGCATACCAACGGACAGCCCAGCTTCGCATCTCTCCCGTCGTATTCTTTCGAAGGTGATCAAAATACGGGTAAGTGTTGCCGATATTGAAGTCAGCAATCCGACCGCTATGCTCTATCTGTTCGCAAAGCTGAACGGCATCCCATTCCGCTTGCTGCCAACGGTCACGCCAAGTCCCCCACCCCCAACAGGAAGCCGTGTTGTAGAAGAATGTCGACGGTAGCTTACCCTTTACTGGAAACATGTAGCCTGACACATGCATGACCTTCGGTTCGTTTCGGTAGCATTCCAGTGCGTCATTCATGTAACGTAAAAACCCCGGAGAAGTTTCGATGTCATCTTCCAGAACGATCACCGATTCGTACTGTTTCAAAACCCATGAAACCCCATCAATAATGTTTCGTGCCAAGCCAAAATTCTCAGGTCGCTCAACGAGGTGAACCTTTTGGAATCCTTTGATCGCACGCAACTTCTCGCGAACCGAAAGTACCGCTGGAGCCTCTTCATCCGATTTTGCCCCATCTGAAAAGACATATAACTCACTCTCATTCGCCAGTTCGTTCCGCCGCAGCGTTTCCAACGTACGGTGCAGAGATTCCAATCGCTGGTATGCAAAAAGTGCGATTGGAGAAAGACTATACATAAACTTCGGTTTCGACAATTTGGGAATCAACTGCCATGCAAGAATTTATAGACGGAAAATCAAATCTGCTCAAGCTATCATGCTTGCATAGGAGATCGCTCAATCACACGCACTTCA
The DNA here is from genome assembly GCA_040224245.1 of Puniceicoccaceae bacterium. NCBI lineage: Bacteria > Pseudomonadati > Verrucomicrobiota > Opitutia > Puniceicoccales > Puniceicoccaceae > Puniceicoccaceae bacterium. The sequence goes on from JBEGIR010000029.1 coordinate 10,885, forward strand.
GGGTGCGGAACAATCATTTTTCCCCCTGCATTGAGAAAGGAGGCATATTTTTTTTCGAAAAATTCGATGAAATTCCATGAAAGCACCAAATAGTAGTCAGGTTCTTCTTCTACGGCTTCCTCGTAGATGATCGGAATATGTGTGCCAGGAGTATACTTTCCGATCTTGAAGCGATTCACCTCAGTCGCACAAGCCACAAGGTCAGGGCCAATTCCACAATAATTCAAGAGAGTACTGCCCTTTAAGGGTGCGCCGAGCGCGTATACGGATTTTCCTTCTGCTTTCAGGCGTTTCAACAACTTCAGCAGTTCATTTTTATTGTGTTCCACGCGGCGCGCAAATGCTTCATAGGTATCGTATTGATACATGCCTGCGGCTTCTTCAGCCTCTATTGCGGCTGCGATCTTGTCACTGCTCGGATAAACAGAATCCTCTCGACCCACATAGAGTACAAACGATCCACCGTGAATTGGATAGAAATCCACATCAATCATGCGCATACCGTGTTCGCTGAACAGGCGTTTCAACGGACGCAGACTATGCATCATGGTGTGTTCATGGTAGAAATGATCGAACTGCACATGCTCAAGAACGTCCTTCATGTAGACGCATTGCACTAGAAAAATGGTATCTTTCTCCAACATGCGTGAAATTCCTTTCACGAAACTGTGAATATCTTCTATGTGATAAAAAACTGCCGTTGCGGAAATCAGTTTGGGTCTCACATTCAATTGTTGAAGCAGCTTGGCAGTTTCATCGTTCCAGAATGCCTCGAACACGTGCAGTCCTTTCTCCGCTGCCAGACGCCCAGTTTTTTTCCCGGGATCAACTCCCATCACGCGCAGTCCATTTTTCTGGAAACACTGCATCAAGGTTCCATCGTTTGCACCAATATCGATCGCCAGACTATTCTTTGGAATCGCAAATTTCTTTACGGTACGAGCAGCCATTTGCTCAAAGTGTTCCACGACCGGAATATTGATGCCCGTTACATAGGGATGATTCGTGAACATCGACTCCACGGACGGAAACTCCTCGATCTGTACTTGCCAACAATCCTCACAAACCGCCATCGCACATGGATAGTTTGGTTCAGAGTCGAGTTCATCTGCCGACGGAAAATAATTCCCATTCGGCTGATCACCCAAATCAATGAAGCGTTTGAGCCGCGTACTGCGACAATTCATGCATTGTTTATTCTTCATGAAAATCCTTTTTTCAGTTTACCATAGAACTCGCACACTTCGCGAATTCGATGGTTTAAAGTTTCTGCGGGAAACCAACCGACCTCCTGATTCAGACGACTCACGCATGCCACCACCCGATCCACATCCTTCTGTTCAGCAGTCGGTTCATCAAAATGGATTTGATCCAGTGCATTAAGATGAGATGCAATCATCGTCACCAAGTCCCGGACAGACGTCCCGACACCAGATGCGATATTGATCGGCCCCGAAACTTGCGACTGAAACACCACACACAGTGCCGAAGCAACATCGGACACGTGCAGAAAATCCCGCACCGAACACGCACTGTCGAATTCCAACCGCTTGCCCGCAAGCAACCCATGAACCGTGCGCGGAACCAGTCTTCGATGCTCTTCTCCAGGACCGAACGGACAAAAAATACGAGTCCACACAAGCGAGAGGTCCTCCACAACTTCACTCCTGCGATGGAGGATTTCCCTCAGCGTATTTTTGGAAAACGAATATAATGTCGTCATTTCAAGTGGAGACTGCATCTCTTTCAGATCCTCGGTTCCACCCCACCGATATTCGGCTGAGCTTCCAGCGATCAACGCACGCTTGCCCCCAACAGCAGCAAAAGCTTCGAGAAGCACAAGACTGGCTGTGATCCAGTCCAGATTTTCCGGGGCGTTCCAATAGGCCCCATGTTCTGTGAACCATGCAAGATGCACCAGACCTTCGGGCCGAATATCGCTGATGCTCCTGCGAACCGCCTGGGGGTCCAACAAATCACATCGCACTGGGTCGTGTCTACCAAGAGGAACCACCTCGTGTCCCATGGATCGAAGTGTTTGCAGCACAGGTTGCCCTAAAAAACCAGTAGCTCCTGTGACAACAATTCTCATAATTCTCTGAGCAAAGGCGCATTTGCATCCTTTTCCGAGAGTATCGGATGCTCGTGCGGCCACGCGATCTGCAGGTCTGGATCATTCCAACGTAGCGAATGAGCGTATTCCGGGCGATAAGCCCCTTCGATGACATAGGACACCGTGCTCGAGGCTTCGAGGGTCCAAAATCCATGAGCACAGGTGTTCGGAACCCAATGGGCAATGCACTCTCCCGCCACAAGTTCCACCATCGATACCTGAAGGTAGGTCGGGGAGGTCTTGCAAAGATCAACTGCCACATCCATGACCCTTCCCGATATACAAGTCACCAGTTTCGCCTGTTGATACGGCTCGGACTGGAAATGCAATCCCCTGAGCGTGTCCCTTTTGGTATTAAACGAATGGTATACATTGTCGGGAGAGAAATCTACATTCAATGCCTCAAACTGTTCCCGCTCCCACAATGCCTGAAAAGCACCACGATGATCACGGTGCTTGTCCAGTTGGATCACCAGAGAACCCTGAATCGATGTGTCAGCACTTAGGATCTTCATGCTTCAGTTTTGAGTCAATAATTCACGAATGCGATCAAAGGAAGCATTCACCAGTTTCGGGTCGGTCAATTCTGAGTGAACCTTTTGATTGTGCGCAGATCCTTGATTCAGCCTCCACTCATCCCAGCAGCTCAGCAAATCCTCGGAATCCCGTTCCACAATGGCTCCAACATGAGCGGTGCGGATGAGATCATGGGTCCAGGAATTTCCCGGTGTCGAGAGGATGAATTTACCAAGCGCAAGACCCTTGATCACGATTCCGCTCTGCAAGAGATACTCTGTGCTGTCAATGAAGACACTATGAACGCACGAAATCGCTGAATTCAAGGCTGCTTCGCTTTCAACAAACGCATCGGATACGAACAGATTCATGTGAATTCCGCTATCAATCTCCGCTACACAATCGGGATCAATCTGATCGCGTCTCAACCTGCCAACCATAGCAAAACGCACCGATGGGTTCCGCCGGACCAGCTCCATGAAGGCATGCACACAGCGCGAACCGGTGAGCGATCCAAATATTCCAACCGAAAACTGCTCACCACAAAAATTTCGCAGTGAGCTATGCAGTTCGGTTTCCCGCTCAAGGGTGTCGACATTCTCTATATCCGGAATCCATACGTATCGCTCAGCAGGAAGTTCCAGAAACTGGTCGGGCTGTACTGCACACCGGAAATCTCGATGGGTGTCAACCATGTTTGCAACGGTTCGATACGCCTTTGACGGCTTCTCACTTCGATGGATCTGTGATACCGTCACCAGAGCACCCCATGGAACCATGCGTCTCCTGATACCTGAAATGCGAAGCAAATCCAGTCCCCACATGAAAAACACCATGCTTCTCAACGGGGAAACCCCACAGGATTTGCAAATGTGGTTCAAATTCAACATGCTCTTCTCCTTGAACCGTGCGCTCTCCCACCTGACATTCGGCCACAGATCAACACCCAGCTGATCAAGATATTCGAGATTCTCATCCTTATCAGCGCTGAAAACGATGATGTTTTCAAATCGCGGTGACAAATGCGTCAGAAAATAACGAAGCCACCATTTGTAGTGTCCCGTCTTTCCACGGGGAAAACACTCCACAAGGATGAGTACATCGCGTTTTGAGTTCCTAAAGTTCAGCAACGACTGCCTGATCCCATAAAACCAAAACAAAAAATCGCTGTGCAGAAGGCGCACAACCCAACGTTTCAGCCTTGCAATGCTATGCCATGTTTGGTCCAGCACGAGCAGCCTAAAGGTTCACCTCAACCGAAACATCGTTGACAATGATTGCACCCATGGACCGTGAGTTCCATATCGCAAATTGTGCCGATTCGGGTTTGCTTGCTTCAATGTCAAACGTTGGCATCCCCAGCACCACATCAATGTTGGTGCGCCCCGTTTCCACCAATCCATAGCCAAGGCACAAACCTAAACTGTAGGTTCCCGGGACCAGCCCCGTGCTCGGAATCCGAAGTTTAAATCTGCACCTTTCATCAGAATCAAAACACAGGGGTTCTCTGGAATAGAAACTGCCCACAGGAAAACCATGAATCGAATAAACAGTTCCACTCAAATAGATCACTGAAGGGGTTTCGATGTGTCGGCACACAACTCCCTCAACCTCAATTTCCGATGCGTACGCCACGGTTTTGGAGTCAGACAACAATCGAATTGATTGAATCGTTGCATCATTACAAAGACCCGAAACGCGATGAACCTCGACATCCTGATCATTGAACTTTCGATCTGACAGATACTGGGGAATCACATCACTGGTCGGAGCATCCATGGTCACATTTCCGTTTTCCATCAAAATTGAACGCTCGCACAATGACTCAACACTCGAAAGATTGTGACTCACAAACAACACCGTTCTCCCATCCTTTCCACTGACATCCTGCATCTTGCCAATGGCTTTTTTCTGAAACTCAGCATCACCGACCGCCAGAACTTCGTCCACGATCAGAATTTCGGGTTCTAGATGGGCTGCAACGGCAAATCCGAGGCGCACCTTCATCCCACTGGAATATCGTTTGACCGGGGTATTGATGTAGCGCTCACAACCCGAGAATTCGATGATTTCATCAAGCTTACTGCGGATTTCCGATTTGGTCATGCCCAGGATGGCTCCGTTGAGAAAAATGTTCTCCAGTCCCGTCAGTTCCGGGTGAAAACCTGTACCGACTTCCAGCAAACTGCCTATGCGTCCATTGTAACTGATGCTTCCCGTTGTGGGTCCGGTAACCTTCGACAGTATCTTCAGTAGTGTACTCTTTCCCGATCCGTTTTTGCCAATAATACCCAGCACCTCTCCCTGCTTCACCTCGAAATTGATGTCCTTGAGCGCCCAGACATAGTCGGATTTCCCCTTCTTACTGCGGATGTTGGATTCCCCAACTTTTAAGAAGGGATCTTCCTTCCCGCGTGCAAGGTGCCACCAACGCTGGAAGTCATTGACGATAGTGCCCGTTCCGACAGTTCCCAAGCGATAAAGTTTGGACAAGTTTTCAATCTGAATAATCGAATCCATGATGCATTAGGCAACGGACTCAAACCGTGTCCATAAAATTTTTCTCAGTTCGGTTGAAGACAATCAACCCCAGCAAAAATACAACAACCGTCACTATGCTCGAGTAAAGCAGCAGATCCCAATGCATGCTCGATGTTCCCAAAAACATGTGGCGAAAGGCTTCAATAATACTGCTCATCGGATTGTAAGTGATAAGCCAGCCCATCTTGGGTGACTTTTCTTCAATCAAATCCAGTGGATAGATAACGGGTGTGGCATACATCAGCAGCTGTGTTCCAAAAACGATCAAATTGTTCATATCGCGATATTTGGTCGTCATGGACGATATGATCATGCCAAACCCCAATCCCATCATCCCCATCAACAAAACCAGCAGTGGTAGAAAGAGCAAATCCAGCCCGATCGGGAAGCTTGCCCCCTTGGACACATAAAACGCCATCATTCCCAGAAAAAGCAGCAGTTTAACGGCAAACTGAATCAAGTTGGAAATCACAATGGAAATGGGGGTCACTGCCCTTGGAAAATAGACTTTTCCAAAGATCGAAGCATTCGCGGTGAAGGTGTTCGAGGTCGATGTCAGGCAGATGGAAAAATAACTCCAACACGTAATGCCGGAGAGGTAAAAAAGGGCGGAAGGCAGACCAGAAGTTGGCAACTCTGCAATCGTACCAAACACAAAACTGTAGACCACCGTCTGCAGCAGCGGAGTCACAAAAAACCAAAGTGGACCCAGGATCGTCTGCTTGTACTTCGCCACAAAATCCCGACGGACAAAGAGATACAGCAAATCACGATATTGCCAAATCTCACGCAGTCGCAAATCGATGAGCCTGTCGCGAGGTACAATCTTGTGTTGAAAAGTTTCCATGGTCAAAAAGAGTTAATAGGTGTGCACGCTGCCGCATCTGGTCAGATGACCAGATACTATCGAACCCGACACACCGAATCCATTCAGGTTCCAATGATTTTGGAGATAGGCTTGAATAACAGGTTTGCCCGGTCATTCAGGCGTTTGAGAGTCACCAGTTTCTCGTTGAGAAAGCTATCCTGGTCATTCAGACCTTCGCCAGTGCGAGGCTGGGACTGCATTTGCGATTCGATCCATTCGAGACGCTCCGTTGCAACCTCGAGCTTTGGACGCCAATCGTCCAGAATCAGTCGATTGAGCAGTTTTCGAAAATCCGTCTCCGCAACAAAGTGCTCCTTTCGCTCACCAGGAATGTATGTGGAGCGAATGGCTCCAAAGCTTCTCAAGGTCTTGATGCCTTGACTGGCGGTGCCAAGGCTGACACCCAACTTCTGCATGATGCGATCCATCGACAGAGGAATCCTCGAGATATAGAGCAGGCCAAAAATTTCACCGACCGATTTGGGAAGGCGAACAACCGCAGCAACGCTCACAATGTAGCCGATGATTTCCCGCTCGACGATCGACAATTCTCTCTCAGCTGCTTCCGGTTCCATCATTTTATTCAATTCTTTCAATTATTTTTGAAATATCGAGTCGTCAAGTGTTTTCGAACCTTTGTACAGCCTGAAGTCCAACCTTCCAGCTGCTACCCCCGAATCCAGTATCGCAATGCAATGCACCACTCTTTGGGTGAGGCAATGTAGCGCATGACGTACAAAAGCTCCTCCAGGCGTGCCCTTCTGGATTTCAAGCGCTCACGACGATGGCCAATTGCCCGGAGGGCTGCCACTTTTGCGTTGTAGAGGGTAGCCCCTGCCTCAGCTTTGCTGAAAAAATCCCGGTGATTGTGAACGATGCGGCGTCGTGTCCGGTAGCATTTCAGGTCAATTTGCCCTGTCGAATTTCGGCTATCGCGATGTTGCCGCTTGCTCACAAGGATTTCATCCACGAGCGACCCGACAATGCCCCGCTTTGCCACCGAAAGGATGAAATCATAGTCCTCATCCATTTCCAGTCCTGGATCAAATCGAATGCCCTTCAAGTGGTGTTTCCAATGCAGAGCACAAATTCCCACAAAATTGCGAACTTTGAGTCGATCAACCGAAAACTCTCCACAGTTTGACACGCGATCCACCGCACCGTGCATGCGATATTGAGTGTAGACAAAGGTATTGGGTTTACTCGCCAACAATCGTTCTACAGTTTTCTCCAGAAAAGCAGGCAGTAACTGATCATCAGCATCCACATACAGAACCAGCTCTCCCCCACTCTCAGACAATCCGCGATTCCGGGCATGCGCCACTCCACGGTTGTCCTGCGAGATCACTCGAACCCGAGAATCCAGATCCGCAACACGGGCAATCCTCTCCAGCGAATCGTCGGAAGATCCATCATCCACCACAATTAACTCAAGGTTCCGGTAGGTCTGGTTCAGTACGCTTTCCATGCACCCTGCAATGAAGTCCGCATAGTTGTAGCAGGGAACAATTACGGACACCAGGGGTTGTTGGGATTGAATATTCATCAAATGATACGAATTCTTGTTTTTACCACTGATCCCAAGGATTTTCACAGATGGAAAAGAAATCGCCGTCTCTAGAGTGAATCCGTGTTTATCCTGAAATCTGTGGTCTGATTTAGTTCAGTTTTGGAAAGACAAATCGGTATGAAAATCGTTTGCTCGCCACTACGCTTAGCGAGGTCCACACCGTCCTGTCAAACGTCAGCAGCACCTGCAAGCAATATTGACAATAATGCCGTCCTGAGCCTGTCGAAGGACATCTGGGTCCCGCAGGGACACTTGGCGAACGGAGTGAGCGGTGTTCATAATTCTTCTCTTCTCAACACCGTTCGTCTGAGGGACTCACTGATGCGCTGCGAGCAGACCCATA
>JBEGIR010000030.1 GCA_040224245.1 Puniceicoccaceae bacterium
GAATCCGCTTGATGCAGACGTTCCAATAGGTCACTGTTTTCCATGGTGGTTTCCTTATCTTGTTAGTTTTGCTGCCTCCAAGCTTGGTCGCTTGGGGGCGGGAAACCACCTCAAAGTTTTAACAATTTTTGGGACTCTTCCTGTTCGAACGCTGAGCTTATATGAACTGGAGCGCAAAAACGGGAAGGATCCGATCAGAGCCTTCCCGTTTTGAAGTGGAGTGGTGAGGAGTGAATGGAGTGTGTCAGATCAGCATCATCGCAGGGTTTTCGATGATTTCCTTCAATGCCTTGAGATACTGTGCGCCGACGGCACCGTCGACGATGCGGTGATCGCCGCTCAGTCCCACATGCATGCGGTCGCCGGGAACGATTTCGCCCTTGGCGTTGACCACGGGTTTGCGAACAGTGGCACCGACGGAGAGGATGGCGGCGTTGGGCGGATTGATGATGCCATAGAAACTGTGGATGCCATACATGCCCAGATTGGTCACCGTGAAGGTGGAGCCGGACATTTCGTCAGGTTTGAGCTTCTTGTTCTGCGCCTTGGCGATCAATTCCTTGGCCTCGGCACTGATCTGGCGCAGCCCCTTGAGGTGTGCATTCTTGATCGTCGGTGTAACGAGACCCTCCTCAACCGCGACGGCAAAGGCCATGTGCACCTCACCGTGCTGTTTGATGTGATCTCCCATCCAGGATGCATTGGCGGCGGGAACTTCGCGCAGGGCCTCGGTGGCAGCCTTGAGAATGAAGTCATTGACCGAAAACTTGAAGCCTCCCTGTTCTTTGGGCAGCGAGCTGGTTTTGGCATTGATCAAGGAACGCATCTCGAGCAGCGGCCCCATATCGACCTCGATATCGAGATAGAAGTGGGGGATCTGCGTCTTGGATTCGAGTAGGCGCTTTGCGATGACAGCACGCATGTTGCTGACTGGCAGATCGACGGTTTCGCCAATGCCTGGACCTGAAACGGGGGCACTGGCTGCCGTACCCGCAGCGGATGACGCCGCCCTGGGTGTAGCGGTTCCCTTCTCAGCGGCCTCGAGCACATCCTTGCGAACGATGCGACCACCGGGACCTGAACCCTTCACCTGTGCGATGTCGACTCCCTTTTCCGCAGCGATCTTTTTCGCGAGCGGAGAGGCCTTGATGCGCTTGCCATCGCTGCTGTTTGAAGTGTCGGATGATGGCGACCCACCGGAGCTGCTTGCCTGGGAGGATTCCGCCTTGGAACCCGAATCAGATGGGGACGCGGAGGAGGATGCTTCCTCCTGTTTTTCCTTGGATTTGGATTCCTGCTTTGCATCTTCCTTCGCGGGTTCATCACCAGCGGAAGGGGTTACATCGGGTGCCTTTTCGCCCTTATTTCCGATGGCGCAAATGGGTTCGCCCACGGCGACCTGTCCACCTGCTTTGACATACTGCTTGAGCAGGACGCCATCGGAAAATACCTCCATTTCCATGGTCGCCTTATCGGTTTCGATCTCGACGATCATGTCTCCGGAAGCGACGCTGTCGCCCTCTTTTTTCAGCCACGATACGATGGTCCCGACGGACATGGTATCGCTGAGTTTGGGCATTTCAATGAGTTCAGCCATGATGTGTAATGGGTTTGCAAGTTAGAGGATTTCGGCGGCCTTTTTGACCACACGCTGTGCATCCGGAATTTGAAGTTTCTCGAGCGGCATGCTGTAGATCTGGGGAGCATCGATGGCCGAAACACGCTTGATCGGAGCGTCGAGGTCATCAAAGGCCTTGTCCTGGATCAGAGCAGCGATCTGGGCGTCCACTCCGCAGAAGGGCTTGTTCTCCTCAACGAGCACAACGCGGTGAGTCTTGCGTACGGACTTGAGAATGGTTTCCTCGTCGAGTGGACGGATCGAACGCAGGTCCACAACCTCGACGGAGATATCATACTGCTCCTCAAGGATTTCGGCGGCCTTGAGACAAGTGATGACGGCTCGCCCGTGTGCGATGAGCGAAAGATCGGAACCCTCCTTCTTTACATCGGCCTTGCCGATGGGGACCAGGTATTCCTCCTCGGGGACCTCGCCCTTGTCGTTGTAGAGAATGGTATTCTCCATGACCATGACCGGATCGTTGTCGCGGATGGCGGCCTTCATCAAACCCTTGGCGTCATAGGCCGTTGCCGGGCAGACCACCTTGAGGCCGGGTGTATTGGCCAGGAAATTTTCGGGTGTATGGGAGTGTGTCGCACCGACGGCAGTGCCACCATTGGCGGGGCCGCGAATGACGATGGGGCAATGGATCTGCCCGCCGGACATGTAGCGCACATTGGCGGCGTTGTTGATGATCTGGTCCCATGCCACGTAGGCAAAGCTCCAGAACATCAGCTCCATGACCGGGCGAATGCCCAGCATGGAGGCACCGATGCCCATGCCGATAAAACCGGCCTCACTGATCGGGGCATCGACGACCCGCTTGTCGCCAAATTTTTTGAGCAGTCCTTCGGTGACCTTGTAGGCACCATCAAACTGGGCAACTTCTTCTCCGATGATCACAACGTTTTCGTCCCGCTTGAGTTCCTCAGCAAGGGCTTCGTTGATCGCCTGACGATAGGTAATACTACGCATGAAAGTATGAATGGTTAGCTGGATTGGCGCTGCGGTTCAGAGGGTTTCAAAAAAGAAGGTACCCTCCGCCATTTTTTGATCGGGATGGTCGGTATCCCAATAGATGTCAGACATCAGCTCCTCCTGTGGAGGGAAGGGACTCTTGTCCGCAAACTGTGCCGACTTCTCGGCCTCCTCGGTGGCTTCGGCGCGGATCTGCTTGAGCAGGTCATCGGTGAGCACACCTTCCTGCTTCAGGGTTTCCTCGTAGAGCGTGATCGGGTCCTTATTCTTCTTATAGTTCTCGATCTCCTCCTTGGTGCGGTAGGACTTGTCGGGATCGGACATGGAGTGTCCGCGATAGCGATAGGTCCAGAGCTCGACGATGCTGGGGGTCTGGTTTTCCCGAGCATCAGTCATTGCCTTGTTGAGGATGGAGCGCGCTTCGTAGACGGAATTTCCGTTGCCGGCATACCAACCCATCTTGTAAGCCTCTGCGCGCTGGGCCAACACATCGGCTGCGGAGGAACGCTCCTGGCTCGTACCCATGGAATACCCATTATTTTCGATGAGATAGACCACGGGAATGCGCCAGAGGGAGGCAAGGTTGAGCGACTCGTGGAAGACACCCTGGTTGACGGCACCTTCGCCGAGCATGCAGACAGCGCAGCCCTTGAGACCCTTATACTTCAGGGCATAGGCGAGGCCCAGTCCGAGTGGAGTCTGGCCCGCCACGATGCCATGACCGCCCCAGTAGCGCTTGTCGGGTGCAAAGTAGTGCATGGAGCCACCCTTGCCCTTGGAACAACCGGTGAATTTGCCCTGAAGCTCGGCCATGCATTCATTCATGGACATGCCGACGGCGAGTGCGATGCCGTGGTCACGGTAGGCCGTGATCACGTGATCGTTTTCGCCCATGAGCGATGCCACAGAGGCGGCGATGGATTCCTGGCCAATGTAGAGGTGAAGGAAACCACCGATTTTGCCCTGCTGGTAAACGCGAAGGGTGCGTTCCTCAAATCGCCGGATGCGGATCATCTCGCGCAGCAGATGGATGCGCTCCTCCTTCGAGAGGGATTTGTTGATCGGGTCTTTTCCGTATTTTTTGTTGTGTTCGAGGACCTCCTCGCGCGCGGCGATGGAAAATTCCTTGGAACGTTCAGATACTCTTTGGGTAGGCACGATTGCTGATTAAGTATTTCGGTTGTGAAAGGTTTGAAAGCTGAAAAAGCGCGGCCCCATCAGGCACTGCTGCGCTCGGGCTTGCGGTAGCGGGCTGACTGCTCGTCAGCTTGGTAGGAGGAGCGCACGAGCGGCCCGGACTCGACGACGTCAAATCCGAGTTCAAGCCCCCAGGATTTCCAGTGCTCGAACTCCTCAGGGGTAACCCAGCGGTCGATGGCCACATGATCCGGGGTTGGCTGCAGATATTGCCCGATGGTGACGATGCGTACGCCTGCATCGTACATGTCGGTGAGCACATCTTCAATTTCCTCCTGCTGCTCACCGATGCCGAGCATGATGCCGGACTTGGTTGGAAATCCGCGCTTGGCCGAATGTTCGAGCACTGCGAGAGAGCGGTCGTAGCGTGCGGTTTTGCGGATGGGACGCTGCAGGCGTTCGACGGTCTCCATGTTGTGGTTGAAAATCTCGGGTTTGGCATCGAGCACGATATCGAGATGATCCATGTTGCCCCGGAAGTCGGCGGTGAGCACCTCCACAGCAGTTTGTGGGCAGCGCTGGTGGATCGCACGAATCGTGGCGGCCCAGATCGAGGCGCCACCATCTTTGAGGTCATCGCGCGCCACTGAGGTCACCACGCAGTGTTTCAAATTCATTTTGGCGACAGCCAGAGCCACGCGCACCGGTTCACCGAGGTCGAGTTCCGTCGGACGACCGGTTTGAATCGCGCAGAAGCGACAGGAGCGCGTGCAGATGTTGCCGAGAATCATGACCGTTGCGGTGCCTCGGGACCAGCATTCTCCCATATTGGGACACTGTGCGCTCTGGCAAACTGTATGCAGTTGGTTCTGCTCTACGGTCTCGCGCGTTTCCCGGTACATCGCACCGGTCGGCAACTTGGCTTTCAACCACTTTGGCTTACTTTTCAGCATGGGTTCGCATAGTTAGTGAAAATCCCCCAGAATTCAACTTCTAATAGGTGCTTGACCATGGCCATATCGGGTATGTAACCCAGTTCGGCAGCCATGGAGGTGACGGTTCCGTCGGTGATGCCGCAGGGAACGATTCCGGCAAAGTGTTCGAGGTCGGGATCGACGTTGAGTGCGAGACCATGGTAGGTGACCCACTGTTTCACTGCAATTCCCATGGCAGCGATCTTACGCTTCTCCAGCCAGATGCCCGTCATTCCCTGCCTCCGGCTGGCGAACAGACCAAAATGGGCGAGGGTGCGGATAAGGGCTTCTTCTAAATGACGCAGGTAGCGGTGCAGATCCTTGTGATGGGCGAGGTTGACGATGGGGTAGGCGACCAACTGGCCGGGGCCGTGGTAAGTGACGTCGCCTCCACGGTTGGTCATTTCCACGGCAATGCCAGCCTGTTCGAGCAATGCTGCTCCCCATTTGAGATGTTGTTCGGCATTCTTGCGCCTTCCGATGGTGTAAACGGGGGAGTGCTCGGTAAAAATGAGCGTATCGCCGCGCTCACCAGCGATGCGCTCGGCTACGCAAAGCAGCTGCCGGTCATAGGCCTCTTTGTAGGAAGTGCGCCCCCAATCTACCGTATTGCCAATCATGTGAGACTGATCTTGCTGCACGATTTGATAATACGCAATCTTCGGAATGACGGAACGGGGTGGATTTGTGCCGGACTGCTCCTCCACTGCATTATGGGCTGGAGCAGGCTCATGCATACATGAAAAAACCGACGATCATCATCGCGGAAACTGCCACCTTGAACAACATGGCTGCCACACCCCCGAGAAAGGAACCAAAGCCTGCCCGACCCGCCTTGCGCCACTCCTGTCCCCCGATGAGTTCGAAGAGAATGGCCCCGATGAGCGGTCCGAAAATCAGCCAGAAGAGGGGAGGTGGGATGAAAAAACCGATCAATCCGCCGACGATGGCTCCCAGTCCGCCCCGCCAGGTGGCTCCGAATCGCCGCGCCCCCCAGTAGGTCAGCGCGTAGTCACCAGCCATGGCGACCAGGGAAAGACCCAACATGATGAGGATAAACTGCCAACTGACGGAGTGGTCGGGCACCCACAGGCGGTGCAAAACGATGCCCGTTAGCACGACAAAGTTGCCGGGAGCCACAGGCAGGATCGTCAGGACAAATCCGATTAGAAAAAAGAGCCACAGCATCGCCATGGCCCAAAAGGGGGCCGAGCTGAGAAAATCCGGTATCCAGTCCCAATTCATGATAGTGTAATGTGCTGTTGATGGCGGAGCAACGCAACCTGCTTGATTGAGGAGAGGGATTGGTGTTGCGCGTTACTTCAGACGGCTCACGGCGAGCGTGTGTTCCTTGAGCGGCTTGCCGTTGAGCAAGTGATTCTGAAGAATGCGTTCAATGACATCGGGAGTGCAGCTCATGTACCAGACTCCGTCGGGCTGCACGAGCAGGTGGGGTCCCTTCTGGCAAATGTCAAAACATTGAACAGGAGTCAGGGCGACGACGGGCTTGGGGTCGTTGCTCAGTCCGAGTTCTTTCAGACGCTTTCGCAAATATTTGAGGGATTCTGCTCCTTTATCCGCGTGGCAGCATTTCCCACACTGTGCACCACCGCAGAAAAACAGGTGATATTTGATGGTTTCGATGCCCAATCGCTCCACCTTGCGTTTGAGCTGGGAATTCAGGCGCGGTGTATCGGAGAGGGATTTGTTGAATTTTCGAACGTAGCCGGCTTTGCGAAAGATCTCAAAAAGCTCCCTGCTGATCCACGCATCCGTGGCCGCGTAAGTGATCTGCTTGGGAGTCAGTTCGTCCTTGGCCCAGTTGGTTACCTGCGCACTTTTGGAGATGCGTTTGCCCAGCAGGATGGCACAGAGACTGCGCAGGCCCGTGTTGTTGATTTTGGCGACTCGCGCCAAGTCGGCAAGGTCGATGAAAGCTTCGGGGGCAAAGGGGAAGAGCTTCATGAGACCGGCCAAATCATCCCTTATGGCGACGCCTGCTTTGGTGATGCTTGCATCTGCAAATAACTCTGCAATGCCGGACTTGTCCTCAATGCGATTGAGCTGGATCAAGTATGCCTTTTTGCGTGTGCACAGCTGCAGCAGTGAGGGCAGGTAGACATCTGTCTTTCGAAAGCTCGGACGGGTTTCGGTGTCAAACCCCAGGATCTTCTCGCGGCGCAGTTCCTTAAGGGCGATGGTCAACTCCTGTGCCTCGCGGACCAATTCTGTGGGTCCCTCATATTCGACCAGCGGCAGTTTGTTGATTTCTTCTTTGGTAATTGATTGGGCGAATGGATTTGTTTTGTAGTTCAGAGGGCCAATCATTGATACAGTCCAGTTTGTCCGTTTGCGTGAAATTGCGATTTGATCAACGCAGTTCATAAACAACAACTCGCCATTGGGGAAGGAAGAATTGTGCTGAGTCTCGATAAATTTGAAGGTTGGCATCGAATCCGCTCACATCACATGGAAGTGACGTTCAACCTGATGTGAGGCAAAGGAAAGTGGAGAACAACGCTTTCGCTTGCGAGCAGCCGAGATTCGGACAAGTTGAAAACGTGCCGTTAAAACAGAGCTTTGCAGCTCGGGATGACGCTTTGCAGCAACTATGGATGACAAGATTTTTTTGAAAGCATTTTGGGAAAGCACCAATTGCGCGATGGTGTTTTTGACACAGGATTGGGATTCGGAATCGCTCCGCATGCCATTTTTCATGGAACCCGATTCCATCCGCTTTGAGATTGAGCGAGTGCATCCCTACGAGATAGCGCGACTGTCGGGATACTGCATTGAAGGGGACCAGATTCGCTTTGTGCTTGATCCTACGGTTCACCCATCGCTGGACGTGGATGAAAGCGTGTATGTGGCGGGGCAATTCAACGATTGGCAAGCAGCGATTGGCAAACAGGCCTACCGCTTGTGTCCCTATGAGATGAATGGAAATCCGGTGCTGGTCGTGGATGTGCCAGTTTCGGAATTGAAGGGGGAATACACGTCCTACTTTCGGTTTGTCTCCGAAAAACACCGCTGGCTGAGTGTGCCCGAAAATGCGCCGAACCTTGTCCCAAATCGTTATCAGGGAAGTGATTTTATGCTGAATCTGCGCCAGAGCGGGCGACATGTCTTTCACCTTCGAACTGATGAATCGATCAGCCTGCACCGGCACATCGCATTGCATTGGAAGGACCCGAATTTTCACGAAAGCATTGCGATTTCGAATGCGGAGTTTTACCTCTCGCTCGAGTCTTCCTTGCCAATGGGAGTCTCACGCGAGGGAGAATTGCTGGTGTTTCGCCTCTTTGCTCCCCGCGCCAACCGGGTGACGCTCGAACTGTTCAAATCCCTCAAACAGGAAAAACGGGAGCGCCATGAGATGAAGGAAAATAAGGACGGCTCGTGGGAAATTGCACTTCCGAGGGACTGGGATCGACACTATTATTATTACTACGTTGATGGCATCAACCATGACGGCTCAACCTGCTTTGACGGCACCTTGCCTATCGTCGATCCCTATGCCCGCGCCATGGCATCTTCGAAAGGACCGGGCATCATCGTCGATCCGTCGACGCAGCCCTTGGCCAATTCCACTTATCACCCGCCGATGTGGCATGATCTGGTGATCGCCGAAGTGCACCTGCGCGACCTGATGGCGAATTCCTTCCTTCCACTCTCTAACACCGAGCGTCAGCAATTTCGGGGCATGAGCAAATGGCTGCGTGATCAGGGCAACTACCTGCGGCAGCTCGGGGTCAATGCCATCGAGTTTCAACCCCTGCACGAATTTGAGTATGACTCCAAGGATGAATACCACTGGGGCTACATGCCGGTGAACTGGTTCAGCCCCGCCAGCTGCAATGCGCGCTTCCCGAAAAATGGTTCACAGATCGAAGGGTTTCGCGACATGGTAGCGGCCACACACGAGGCGGGGTTTGCCTTCATTCTGGATGTGGTTTACAACCACTTGGGTTCTCCCAATGCCTTGTATGCAATCGACAAACACTACTACTATGAGGTGGATTCCAACTTCAACCTGACCAATTGGAGTGGAGTGGGGAACGACCTGCGCTGCCGCTCTCCCATGGCCAAGCGATTGATCATCGACAGTTTGAAATACTACATGACCCACATGGGTGTGGACGGCTTTCGCTTCGATCTAGGCGAACTGATCGGGCGTAGTGTGCTGGAAGAGATCGAGCACGAACTCAAAGCAATCAACCCCTCCGTCATCCTGATCGCCGAACCATGGAGTTTTCGCGGGCACATTGCGGACAAGCTGAAATTCACGGGTTTTGCGTCCTGGAATGACAGTTACCGCGACTTTTTTGTCAAATACCTCGGAGGCGATGGCTCACCTGAGCAGTTCGCCTGGCACCTCAAAGGTTCCCCGGAAGGGTTGACGCGATTTCCCGCGCAGACGGTCAACTATTCCGAGTCCCACGACGACTATTGCTGGATGGATCTCATCACCGAAAATGGGCAGCGGGATGGATCTCACCCCTCCTTCAATGACATGCGGCGCACGCACCTGATGTTTTCGATGCTCTTCATCTCGCTGGGTATACCGATGATTTCGGCCGGACAGGATTTCCTGCGCAGCAAGCGTGGAGTGCGCAACACCTACCAGCGTGGCGACATCAATGCGATGGACTACAGCCGACTGATCTCGTTTTCAAATACCCATGACTACGTGCGGCGCTGGATCGCGTTTCGCCTCTCGGATGCGGGATCGTTACTACGGCTCGAATTCCATCCGGATGAGGACTATTTCCGCTTTTCCCATGCGGAGCATGGAGGACGGGGATTGGCAGTATTGATCAATGCCAATCATCAGCATGGCGAACGTCAGCTGATTTATGCGATCAATCCGAGTTTGCACGCCGAATCCTGCAGCATTGAGGGTATGGGAATCGAAGGAGCTACCCAGATCGCAGACCAGTTCCGTTTTGAGATTCATGGACTTCCGAGTGCGCGCCTGAGGTGGAAGGACGGCAAACTGCTACTGCCACCGCTCACCTGTGGACTCTGGATTCGCTAGGTGCTCGAGAGTGATCGCACAGGGTCTTGTATTCCGGAGTTGAATGCTTCAGGATGTCCGGTTCATTGAGCAATCAGATGGCCACGACACTTCCCAACATCGAACCCATGATTCTATCCGCGCGCGCAACCACGGGTGCGTCCGGACTTTCGTCACTGCAGCAGGAGATTCTGCGTCTGAAAACAGAGCGAAACGCAGTCATACTCGCGCACAATTACCAGATTCCCGAAATCCAGGAAGTAGCTGACTATCTCGGAGACTCCCTCGGGCTTGCCTACCAGGCAGCGTCGACGGATGCAGAGGTTATCTGTTTTTGCGGGGTGCATTTCATGGCGGAAACTGCAAAAATCATCAACCCGGAGAAGCGGGTGATTTTGCCCGATCTGAATGCGGGTTGTTCGCTTTCGGACTCATGTCCTGCGGAAAAACTCGCTGCCTACCGCGAACGCTACCCGGACGACTACGTGGTGGCCTACATCAACTGTTCTGCAGAAGTAAAGGCGCTGAGCGATGTCATTTGTACCAGTGGAAATGCGGTGCGCATCGTGGAGCAGGTGCCTGCGGATCGGGACATTCTCTTTGTGCCCGATCAAAACCTCGGGCAATGGGTTGCGGGGCAAACCAACCGCACCATCAAATTGTGGCCGGGCAGCTGTTACGCGCACGTGCTCTTTTCCAAAGAACAGATCGAGCGCATCCGCCTCGACCATCCCGGGGCAAAAGTGGTGGCTCACCCGGAATGTGTTGAAACGGTTCGCAATATTGCGGACGAAGTTTGCAGCACGGAAAAAATGGTGCAGTTCTGTCGAAGTGACGATAGTGATACCTTTATCGTGGTGACCGAGACCGGGATGCTGCACCGACTCCGCAAGGAACTTCCGAACAAGACCTTCATTGCGGGTCCGACCGAAACCTGCGCCTGCAACGATTGCCGGTTCATGAAACTCAACACCCTCGAAAAACTTCATGCTTGCCTCGAGACACTCAGTCCCGAGATTCACCTGTCTGCAAACCTTATCGACAAGGCACGCCTGCCGATCCAGCGCATGCTGGACTGGAGCCGCTGAGTCCTCTTGCGTGCCCGCTACTGACCGGGCATATATGAGTGCGCAGTGTGGGTCTTCGCTGCCTTGTTGAGGAAGGCTGACATTTTTCGTTTTGATCACACCTGAAAAACGGGCGATTGCGAATCGCACCTACACGCTGGACTTGATGCGTGCACCCTTTGCCGGAGTGCTGGAGTCCGGCATGCATGCACTGGTGCTGTTGATCGCGATTCGGGTCTTTGACCCCAATCCCTTTTTCAAAGCATGGATCCCCGCCTCGATTTCAGTCGGCTTTTTGCTCAGTCCGATCGTGTTATCCGTTGCATGGCGGTTGAGGGTTCGCGCAACCCGCATCGCATCGCTTTTGTGGATACTGAGCGGACTTTGGGTCTTCGGAGCAAGTTATGCGCAGGGATTTCATGGGTATTTTGCGATGCTGGGTCCGGGCATGCTCGTGTTTGCGCTGGTGCCAACGTTCATGATCTTTGCCTATGCAAACAACTACACGGCGCAGCAGCGCGGGCAGCGTATCGCCGTATTTTTCATGATCTCGTCTGCAGCAGCCGTCGTTTTTTCGTTTTGGGCGGGGGAGTGGCTTGATGTGGATTTGGAGCGATTTCGCTGGATTCTGCGAATCATCGCCGCTGCTGCTTTTGCCAGTGCGGCCTGTGCGTTTTTCATGCCTTCTCCGCCGGTGGAGGCGAAGCATCATGGATCACCGCTGCAGCATTTTTCGTTGATCTGGAAGGACCGCCTGTTTGGTGGCATGCTGGCCTCGTGGATGTTCATCGGGTTCGCCAATCTCATGACGATTCCACTCCGCGTGGAATACCTGGCCTCGCCAAGCTACGGATTGAATCTCAGCAATGCGGAAATTTCGTTGTTGGTCGTTGTGATCCCCTCGATCTGCAGGATTCTGAGCACGCGGATCTGGGGGTATTTTTTCGACCGGGTCAACATGCTGGTGCTTCGCAGCCTGCTCAATGGCATGTTTCTGGTCGGCATCCTGATGTTTTTCATGAGTCGAAGTTTTGAACCGATGGCAATCTCCATGGCGATAACCGGCTTTGCCCATGGTGGAGGCAACATTGCCTGGAGCCTGTGGGTGACAAAAATTGCACCACCAGAGAAATCCGCTTCCTACATGAGCGTGCACACCGCAACCACTGGTGTCAGGGGACTATTGTCACCCTTTCTCGGGTTTGCAGCAATCACGCTGTTGGGACCGGTGCAGACTGCCTTGATTGCGTCGGCACTTGCCGGAATTTCGATTCTGATCAACCTTCCGCTGACCCGACACCCACGCCTGAAGGCATCGTATTGACAAGAATTCTGCGTTAGAGAGAAGGCGACTCAGGTTGCAGTAAGACCCGAGTTGGCTCAGTGGGTTTTCAGGAGTTCGATGTGGCGAAGCAACAGCGAGGTGGGCACCAGACCCGCAGGAGATTCATCGATCCAGTTGCGACAGGGTTTTTCATGCCTGAGCTGATGCACGTGCACGGCATCGGGATCCAGACGTCGGTCGAGAGTCGATGCTTCAGCCGGAATCCATTCCACTGGCATGCCATACCAGGTGAAGCCGACCCGGTACCAGCTCGGTCCTGCAGGAGCGGGTTGACCGCGCAGAAAAACCGGGTTGCGCTCCAGAAAGTCGGGACGTTTTTCGAAGTGGATCCAACATTCAAACGAGACGGGTTCTGTGAGGAAGTAGGCAAAAAACGGGGCACCGGGGTGATCGAGGTAATAGTTGAAAAACTCCAGCGGGTGTAGACCCAGCAGATTCATCCCGTTCCAGGAGCCATGCCAGTTGCGGGTTTCAAATCCCTGTAAGGCATACCAACTGTCAAATTTGCTGTTGAGCCTGACCCCGATTTCGAGGTGCAGGTGTGCGTTGGCAACGGGAATGGGGATATTGGATGAGCTGTTTCCCATGGTTCCCAGAACATCTCCTGCGCGCACGCGCACGCCAGGCCGGATGGAGTCTGCGATTTGCTCGAGATGGGCGTAGAGTGAAACCCACTCGAGACCCTGTCCGACGTGAGAGATCACCACATACTTGCCATAATTGCTGTGCTGCGTAGTGCGACTGACATGCGCCACGACTCCGGCTGCGATGGAACCGATCGCATCCAGACTGCGACCATCGGGAGAGCGCTGCACTGATTTTAAGTCAACTCCTTCATGAAAGCGACTTCCGCCATTGCGAGTGCAGCCCCAGTCCGCAGATGCCAGCCTTCCGGATGAAGTGGGTTGCAAGTAGTGTTCTGGATGCTCTCCGTTGAGAAAGGCCGTGTTGGGTGTTGGCCAAACGAGCGTACTTCCGTAGGTGGACACATCCGAGGCCGCTGTGAAAAGAATGCTGCAGGCAAACAGAGCGATGCCCGAAAACCACCACTTTTGTTGTTGCGAAACCATGAATAGCAAGGGCAGAGGGTCAGTTTAAGGCTGTGCCTGAAGCGATTTCTGAATGTTTTGAACCAGCGTGGGAAGCTCGCCCTCATCCACCTCAACATGGATCGCGAGAGTTCCGTCTTCGATGATGCGGTCAATGCGCCAGGCGCCCAGGGGTTCGGAACCCACGACGAGCACGAGACGCCTCGAGCGGTATGTTCCGGACAGCTCCATGAGGCGCAGGCGCGATTCAGGATTTAGCGCAAACTCCAGATACGGACCCATGGTTCCCTGTTTTAACTGAACCGATTGCAGATCAAAGTGGGGTATGCTTGGAACGGGCTTGATCTGGATCACCGATGCGCTGATCGGCAGTTGCACACTCGTCACCCTGGGGTTTCGGAGTTCGGAACCCCGTGCTTCGATGAAAAAATTGGGAATAAACTGAGGGTCAGCCTTCGGACCTGTAGCACAACCCGCCAGCAGCATCAGAAGGCTGATGCATTGCAAAGAGCGCGCGATGGCATGCCTGGGAATGGACTTGAGATTCACGATGCCTCCGGAATTGCAGTTTTTGAGGCATCATCGCTTTGCTCTGCCGCTGCGGATGCATCATCCGAACTGTCAGAACCTCCCAGGATGCTCAGGTTTTTTTCAATGTGAGCCATGTTTTCGGGATTCATTTCCACCGCTTCAACCAGGTATTCCTGCTTGGATTTTACATGGCGAAAATTGAGATAGTGCTGGGGGATGCCGCGAGATGGAATGGATTTGAGGATGCGCTTGCGCTCGAGAAAAAGGGCCAAAATGTAGATCATGCACTTCGTGGAATTGGAGCGAATCGATACCTCGACGGATTCCGCCATCGAGAGGAACAGCTCCTCTACCGATTGTGCCTGCTGTTTCTGCTCCTCAGAGTGAGTGGTGTCGGGTTCCTTGATTCGGCGGGACCAGCGTCCAACGATTGGGCCGTCGAGCGAGAGTTGTTCTGCAACGGACTCGAGCACATCGAGACGAATGAGGCCCTGTGTTGCGCTTTCGACAAGCAGACAAACGACCTGATCTCCGGGTTGGAAGGTTTGGCCGCTATGAGCGCATTTTCGTGAGAAGGATTGAATCTGCCACTCCGTGATCATCTCGCTTGAAGATGAAGGAAAGCCGCACGGGAATCAAGTGTTCGTTGGTCCCTGAGGGTCTGGTTTGCCTTGGGATTCGTGTCCCAGGAAAAAATCGAGCTGTTCGCTTGAATCAATTTGGGCCTTCCGGACGCCATCCTGCATCTGCAATGTGATGCGTTGTTGATGTTTCAGCGAGCCTGCATGAGTCATTACCTTGCCCTTGGAATCACGGACCACCGCAAAACCCCGGCGAAGAACATTGTCAACACCCAGTCCTTCGAGACGTTTTTCCAAGCCTCTCATGTGTTGTGCCCTGCGATCCATTTGATGACGAACTTCCCTGCTCAGGCGCAACTGCAGCGACGTGAACTGGTCGCGCCGCTGAAGGAACTGACGTGAGGGATGCAGGTTTTTCAGGCGTTCAGCGGCGAGGTGGGTTTCATGGCGATAGCGATGCATGGCGCTTGATAGGCGAGAACCCATGCGCTGCTGCAATTCATCCAGGCGCAAATGGCGATTTTCGAGCATGCGAGACGGAGTGACACCCCTCAGACGCTCGCGGTTATGCTGCAGTCGCTGCAAGTGTTGGCGCATGCCGACGGCAAGCTGACGTCGCAGGGCGAGTGTTGACTGTTGCAGCCGTTGTTGAATTTCCAGATACCCGCTGGAGATGAGTTCTGCTGCTGCACTTGGGGTTTCGGCGCGCTGGTCTGCGGCAAAATCAGTCAGCACAAAGTCGATTTCATGACCCACCGCTGATACAATCGGAATCGCACAGGAAGCCACCGCTCGCACGACACTTTCCTCGTTGAAATTCCAGAGGTCCTCAACACTTCCACCTCCGCGGCCGATGACGAGCAGGTCGAGTTCGCCATACGATTCTGCCCACTTCAACTTATCCACAATATCCGCCGCACCCTCGCTGCCTTGTACGGTTGCGGGAAAGAGCACGATGCGACCCATCCATTTGCGTCGCTTGAGGATGCTCACAAAATCACGCAATGCAGCCCCGGTTGGTGAAGTGATAATGCCCACGGTGCGGGGCAGGAGGGGCAGTGCCTGTTTGCGCGCTGCGTCAAAAAGTCCTTCGGACTGCAGAAGTTTCTTAAGCCGTTCAAACTCAGCCTGAAGGCGTCCGGCGCCTTCCTCCACACAATCCCGAATGATCAATTGATAGGAACCACGTGGTTCATAGACGCTGAGATTCCCCAAAGCCAACACCTCCATGCCTTCCTTGAGACGTAAGCGCAGGCGCGATGCATCTCCACGAAACATGACCGCACTGATCTGTGCTCCGGCATCCTTCAGCGTGAGGTAAATGTGGCCGCTCGATTGATAACGAAGGTTGGAAATTTCACCCTTCACCCAGGATGGCGGAACCGCTCCCTCGAGCAGTCGCTTGATCTGGGAAGTCAGCTCGGAGACTGTGCGGATTTGATCGGGTGAAGGAGATGGATTCACAGTCAGAGGCTAGGGGTGGAGTGGGATGGATCGGGACTCTCTGGCACGGGTTTCAACTTGTTGGCCATACGGGATCGCAGCCAGTGAATGGTGATTCCCATGACGATGATCAGGGCAATGGCACCCAGGGCAAGTCCCAGCTTGCCTTCGAAGATGGCTCCACCACCGATGACAAAGCCCGGAGTATAGAGCGCCTGCACAGCCATGCCAATGAAGAGGTATTTCCAGAATGGAACTTTGGATACCCCGAGAAAGTAGTTTTGTACAAAAAACGGAATTCCCGGAGTGATGCGAATGATCAGGGCGACCTTGGATTTGTGTTCTTCGGGGATTTCCGGAAGCTTGCGCGAGAACAGTGCCACTACGCGCTGGCAAAGCGAGTGCAGCGGGTATGCCGATACAAAATAGGTCCAAACCATACCGAGAACCATTGCCGAATAACACAGCAACAGGGCAGTGGGAAGGCCATATCGGTGGGTGTAGAGTGCACCGGCAAGCACGAGAAAGGGACTCAGCGGCAGCGGAAGTCCCGCCACAAACAGCACTGCAAGAAAGGCGAGCAATGGATAATCTGCAATCGATTCAATGATTTGATCGCTCAGCGTTTTGAGATCCGAAGGGCTGATCCCTGTTACCCGCATGGCATAAATTCCCGATGCAGCCATCGTGATGAGCACAGCCAATACGAGCAGTGTCTGCGGACGTTTGAGCTGGGATGAGAACGAAGTCCAAAGATTCGAAGTCATGGTGTCAGATTTTTTTCCAGGCGCTGGCATGGCAAACGGTCCACTGGAATTTTCGTGCATGTTCGCGAATCAGCATGGGCAGGTCAAATGCTTCCAGTTGTGTGAAATGCAGGCTCAGCACGTCGGTAACAGCCTCTTCCGCAGATGGACCATCCTCCCGTCCGCCCAGCCACAAGGATGGGGGAGTAAACGATTCGAGGTAGGTATATGGTGTGGACAAGATCAGCATACCACCGGGGCGGAGCGAGCTGGCGAGTCCTTGCAGGAAACGCGAGGGATCCGGAAGACGGCAGATCAGGTTGCTTGCCAAAATCAGATCAAATTCTCCGAGTGAAAAAGTTGCCAGATTCATTGCGTCTCCCCGAATGAAGCGGGTTTTAGCGGCATCACATCCCTCGGGCACTGTGCACTGAGCCGGTTCAAATCTTGAACCCTGAATGCGGAAGCGGTATTGAAGCGAACCCTCTTGCTTGAGTCGGGAGGCGGCATGGATGAACGCCTGAGAGTAGTCGATGCCAACCACCTCGTCGAACCATCGCGTCAGCTCGAAAGTGCTTCGCCCGACGGCGCAGCCCAGATCCAGTGCGCGTGTCGGCTGTGAGCTGCTTGCCGGAATTTCGGGATAGAGGTGTTGGAACTGATGCGCGATTCTTCTTGGAAAATCGACACTTTGCGAAGGACCAAAACTCCAGGGCAGGATTGTTTCGGGATCTCCATAATGGAAAAGCAAGTATTCCGAGAGAACATCCGCATCCTCATAGAACTCACTCATTCAACCCTCCCATGGAACAAACTTTGCGAAAATGGCGTTCTTCAACGGGTTGGATCGAGAGGCGTTGCCCGCGTTTGACGACGAGCATGTCGCTGAGATCGGGTTCGTTTTTCATCTGTTCCAACGTGACCATGCGCGGGAAATCCTGGGAGAAAGTTACATCCACCATCAACCAGCGAATGTTGTCGGGAGAGGATTTGGCATCATAATACTGAGATTTCGGGTTCCATGCGCTGGGATCGGCATAGGCCTCACGGGTCACGACTGCGATACCCACAATACCCGGAGGATCCACCCTGGAATGATAGAAGAGCACCTTGTCTCCAAGTTTGACATTGTCACGCAGGAAGTTGCGGGCCTGGTAATTTCGAATCCCGTCCCAGGTGGTGGTTTGTCGGTCCGATGTTTTGAGATCGTCCCACGAAAATTGGAAGGGTTCGGTTTTGAAGAGCCAGTAAGCCATGAAAGGGATTCTTAGTGCATGTTGAAGTCATTTCAAATCTTACCTTTGAAGAAATGCATCCCGCATGCGAATGTTCGCATTTCTGGAAAGCAGCAGCACTGAATTTCCAACGATGGAGATGGCGATAACTAAAATGAACTTGTGTTCACCTTTGTTTCGTGCACACTGATGCCCAGCATGCGCAAAATCATCCACATCGACATGGATTGCTTTTTTGCAGCGGTCGAGATCCGGGATCGTCCCGAATTGGCGAAGAAACCCGTTGCGGTGGGCGGAACTCGTGCGCGTGGAGTGCTGACGACGTGCAACTATCACGCAAGGAAGTTTGGCTGCCATTCCGGCATGCCCGCCTTTCAGGCGTTGCAGCGCTGTCCGCAGCTCATCTTGCTTCCGACAAATTTTGAAAAATACCAATTTGAATCGAAACGGATTCGCTCGATTTTTGCGGACTATACTGAACGCATCGAACCCCTCTCGCTCGATGAAGCGTATCTGGATGTTTCTGAAATCACTGATCGCTATGCCTGGGACGTTGCCAAGGAAATCCGTCAACGCATCCGCGCCGAAACCGGATTGACGGCCTCAGCCGGAATTGCGGGCAACAAGTTACTCGCAAAAATTGCCAGTGACTGGCGCAAGCCTGATGGGCAGTTTGCAGTGCTTCCGGAGCAGGTGGACGCGTTCATGAAGACACTGCCAGTGGGAAAAATATGGGGGGTCGGCAAGCGCACGCGAGAGCGACTGGCCTCTCGCGGTATTGAAACATGCGGGCAGCTGCAGCAACTCAGTGAATTGGAAATGTTGCAGGAGTTCGGCAGTTTTGGAGAGTCCCTGTTCTGGCTCTGTCGGGGAGTAGACACTCGCGAAGTGGTGGTTGAACGGGAACGCAAATCGATGAGCACAGAAACGACCTTTGCGAACGACTTGCAGGAGATCGAACAGGCCGTATCGGAATTGCGACGCCTCAGTAATGAACTTGCGGTGGAATTTGAGCGTTCAAGACACCGTTCACGGCGCATCACGACAGGATTTGTAAAACTCAAATTCTCGGACTTCCAAACGACCACACGGGCTGGTGCATGCCATCAGATCGATCCCGCGCATTTCGAAACACTGCTCAGGCAGGCGTGGGATCGCGGAAATGGAAAAGTTCGCTTGCTTGGAGTGGGTGTTCGCTTTGCACCAGCTGTCTCCCCGCCTGATGATCAGATGGTGTTGGAACTCATGCCAGGTGATGCTTCGATGGAGTAGGGCAGGGGAGTTTGCGTTCCGGTTGAATACTGAATACAGCATTTTTTGAAACGTTCCAGGAAATGGGTATTCAAGAATGCTTTACGATGCAGCAGCGTGCTCTATGATCATGCACAATGAAGCATGCTCTTTCGCCCTTTTTCATTATGATTCTGTTCGCCAGTGTGCTTGCGCTACAGGCTGATGATGAAGCAACCATTGCGACAATGGACCCTCTTTACATCTATGGGAGTCGCTTGAATCCGCTTTTTGAGGATTTTAATGACGATTTTTTTGATGAATTGAGGGATCAGGTCTCAATTTTCTCATCAATTCAATCTCTTGAAGGCACTCATTTTTTTCATCCTTTGGGAGCTGCGGGCAACAGTGAACTCATCGTTCGGGGAGGCGAACCCAACTACACCAAAGTGCGCATTGACGGAATTGAGGTGAACAACTCACTGGATCATCGCGGTGGGGGATTTGCATTTGCGAGCCTTGCAGGCATGCCTGTGCAAGCCCTTCAGTTGCAAAAAGGATCGCTTTCGTCGCTCGAAGGCTCCGGAGCACTCAACGGTATATTGGCATTTGAGCTGGGTTCGCCGAGCGGAGAAAGTTATGTCAGAGGGAGCATCGCCTCGACGGGTTGGGCTTCAGGGGACGCTGTCACCCGACTCGAGTCAGGGCGATTTGACTCGCAGGTCGGTGTGCACTCCACCCGCGAATCAGGGCGTTTTCGGGATCATGAGTTTGAAAGCAGAGGCGGTTTTTTGCGTACCCGTATCGATGCGGGCACGGGAGGAACCTGGGTTGCCAGCCTGTGGTCGACAAGTTCGGAACAGATTCGCTTGCCGGAGGACAGTGGCGGACTACGTTACAGTGAATCCGATGAATTGGAAACCGTCGAGACTGACACTGTTGGTCTGAGTCTTCGCTACAGGCAGCAGATTCTGGAGAATGCGCAAGTGTCAGTAACCCTGGGGCGGTATGCGATCGACACGCTTTCCGATTCACCAGGAGTTGCGGGTGGTCCGCGCAATCCGATGGGAATTCCCGGGAATCGTTTCGATGATGCCTTTCGACGATTGCAGGCCGAAGCGGATTTGAAGTGGACGGCAAATGAGCACATCGACCTGGTGCTCGGCACGGCGTTTCATCGGGAAACTGCGGAGAGTCGCAGCATTGTACACCTGTTTCCGGGATTTTCCCTTCCCTCCGAATATGATGTGAAGAGGGACAGCCAAAGTATTTTTGCAGAGCTGGGCTTGAGTTGGAGTGAGGCCCATGCCTTGCAGTTCTCACAGCGAATGGAAGATCTGTCGGGGTTGGACGCAGAGTGGAGCAGTGGCGTGCGTTTTCTCACCCGAACCCGCTTTCTGAACAGCACTCTCGATCTCAGCTTTCGGGAGGCGTTCAAGGCACCGAGCCTATTTGCCTTGAACAATGGACTGGTGGGGAACCCCGAACTGGATGCCGAGCGCAGCCACACTTGGGAACTTGGGCTTTCGGGTATCCTGCCCGGAACGGAAGCAGGCTGGAGGGTATCGGTGTTTCGTCAGGACTATGAAAATCTGGTCGATATGTCGGAACTGAGCCAACGTCTGGAAAACCTGGATTCCCTCCAGATCAGTGGACTGGAGGCAAGCATGTGGTTCAACCTGCATCCCAAGCTTCGCTGGTCGATGGATGTGGCTGCATTGGACTATGATCTGGATACCCCCGGTGAAATCCTTCGGCATCGACCCAAAGCCCAACTCACGACCCGCCTTCACTGGTATGCCCATGATGATCACGAACTCACGCTGTCCTTGCGCTGGACGGGGAGGAGGTGGGATTCCTCGATTCCAACGGGAAATCGGGAACTTTCCGCCGATACGGCAGTGTTTGTGCACTGGCGCTGGCAGATCGCCGCATCGCTCTACAGCAGTGTTGAGCTGCACAATCTGTTAAACAAGCGACAGGAGGTTCTCATCGGCTACCCAAATCCAGAGACAAGCGCGTGGGTTTCGCTGACTTGGAAATGGGGAACTTGAGTGCTTTTGCAGCTTCAGTTGAACGTCTGGCCAAGGTGTTCACGCAAAATGTTCTGAAATGCAATCAGAGACTTGTGCCAACAGTTAAGTGGAGTAAACCTTATGGTTTTCCTGATACCATGAAATTCACACTCAAATCTGTCATTACACTCGCATCGGCGACCACCCTGCTCGTTGCAATTACTTCCTGCTCCGATGATGCATCAGTCGATGAGGAAGTTGTTGCCAGCCCATCGGCAACGACCCAATCTTCCGATGCTCCTTCGCCCATTCTTGCACCCATTGAAAGCTCACTCGTGAACGCTGAGGCGGAGAGCATCTCGGTATCTGAAGTTGCCGAAGCGCCTTATGTTGCATTCTATTATTCTGCGCACTGGTGTCCACCATGCCGACTTTTCACTCCCAAACTGGTGGAATTCTACAAGGCAAACGGTGGTGGAGAGCGTTTTGAAATTGTATTTGTCAGTTCGGATCGTTCGGAGGCTGACATGTATGGCTACATGAAGGAAGAGCAGATGCCCTGGCTCGCCGTCAATTTCAGCGCTATTGATTCGAGCAACATCAAGCAACATGCGGGTGCCTACATTCCCTGGCTCGTGGTGTTTGATCGAGATGGCAATCAGGTAGCGAACACAGATTATGACAATGGTGTTGATCCTGCCAAGGTACTGGAGCAACTCGGCGACATGATTTAAGTCATCGGCTGAACAGCAAATTCAACTTTTAAAGGCAGGTGTTTTGTGCACCTGTCTTTTTTGCTGTACCCAAATTCGGGTTTTGACGAGCGGCTGGATTTGTGGTTTCAGATACGACTTCCGGAATTCGCCAGAAAGTCCGGTCTAGTTCCTTTTCTTGCAGATCTGAATTCTTCCAACATGAATCAAGAACCCCAGATAGCGGTGACACCCTTTGGTGTGACGCCAGACAACGAACCCGTGCTTTCCTTCCGCCTTCAAAACCGAAAAGGAATGTCGGTTTCCATCCTCGACTATGGTGGTATTGTGACCGCTATCGATGTTCCCAATCCGGATGGTACGACCACGGATGTCGCTTTGGGTCATAGTGACTTGGATTCGTATATTCGCAGTTCGTCTTTTTTTGGGGCGATCATTGGGCGGTTTGGGAATCGCATTGGCAGGGCCTCATTTGAGATCGACGGAGTCCGGTTTCAGCTGTCACCGACCACAGAACCTGGGCAGCCTCCCGTTCAGTTGCATGGAGGACTTCAGGGCTTTGACAAACGACTCTGGCGTGGAGTTCCACAAGTGCGCGATGGTGAAGCTGCGCTTGTTCTCAACCTGCTGAGTCCCGATGGAGAAGAAGGATATCCCGGCAATCTGGAGGTCGAAGTGATCTATACGCTGACGGATGCCAACGAGCTTCGCATGGACTACCGTGCGACTACGGACCGTGCGACTCACATTAACCTGACCAACCACAGCTACTTCAACCTGAAAGGCGAAGGGCAGGGCGACATCCTCGATCATGAAGTCTGGATTGATGCAGCAGCGATCACTGTCGTGGACGCGAACCTCATCCCAACTGGAGAACGCATGCCTGTCGAGGGCACGGCATTTGATTTTCAAGCACCGGCATTGATTGCGGACCGCATAAGAATGCCCCACGCACAACTCGAGCTTGGCGGCGGATTTGACCATAACTATGTGGTCAACCCTGCTGCAGGAAGTGCTTCGAGGATCGCAAAAGTGGTGGACCCGGCCTCAGGCCGCTTTCTTGAGGTCATCACAGAGGAACCGGGTGTCCAGTTCTACACTGGAAATTTTCTCGATGGCTCGCAGATCGGGAAGTCCGGTCGCCCCTATGGAAAACGCTCGGGCTTCTGCCTGGAAACCCAACATTTTCCAGACAGTCCCAATCAACCCCAATTTCCCAGCACGCTGTTGAGACCGGGCGAAGTTTACACCACTACGACCGTTTACCGATTTGGGGTAGAATCGCGCTGAAGAGTAAACTTGGGAAGTGAAAATGACGCAGTTGGGACAGAACCTACATGCAATGCTGACCGAAAATCTTAAAACTTTGATCGGTACATCCATTGATCCTCGGGTAGGAGCCTTGCTATACTATGCTTTTGAACAATCGCATTCAATCGACACCCCAATATGGAAACTGGACTCTCGCGCGATGAAATCCTGAACAAAACCAGTGCTGCATTCAGGCAGCGATTTGGTCAGGAACCGGAATTTGGCATCACTTCTCCCGGACGCCTCAATGTGATTGGTGAGCACGTCGACTACAACGGCGGAGTCGTGCTGCCCGCAGCCATCGAACGGTGGATTTGCGGTTGTGTGCGTGCAAACGGAAGCGGTCGCGTTCGCATCTACGATCTCAAATATGATGAAGCCGCTGAATTGTCTCCCAACGATCCCCTTTCACCGGAAAAGGGCAGCTGGCTGAATTACCCCAAAGGCGTGTTTGCGCAGTTTCAGGAGCGAAAGTTGCGAATACCGGGCTTTGATCTCTGTCTTTATTCTACGATTCCGACGGGCGGCGGACTCAGCTCGAGCGCTGCGCTCGAAGCCTTGTTTGCCACCATCATCGAGCATTTGCTGGGACTTGCGCTCGAACCGATGGAAAAAGCGTTGTTGTGCCAAAAGGCAGAGCACCAGTACGCAGGTGTTCCATGTGGCATCATGGATCAGGCAGCAGTCATTCTGGGAACATCACAACATCTTCTCAAGCTCGACTGCCGGGACTTGAGTGTTTCACAGGTGCCCTTTCAGAGTAATGAAGTTGCACTGATGATCGTGGATTCGGGAGTGCATCACGAATTGGCAAACGGGGAGTACAAAAACCGCCGTGATGCCTGTGAAAAGGCCTGCACAGAACTGAAGGTGAAGTCGCTTCGCGATGCCACCCGTGAGCAAATTGAAACGCTTGCATTTTCCGAACCCAAAATCCGCGACCGGGCCTGGCATGTGGTCAGCGAGATTGAGCGAACGGATTCCATGATTGCTGCCCTTCAGGCCGGAGACTTTGTTCTCGCGGGCAAGTTATTGCAGCAAAGCCACCACTCGCTCCAGTATGACTTTGAAGTCAGTTGTCCGGAGTTGGATTACCTGACCTCGCTCTGCAACGCACAGCCGGGAGTGTATGGCAGCCGCATGATGGGAGGCGGTTTTGGCGGAGCGGCACTGGTGTTGCTCGATAAGGCCGTTGCTGCCGACGTTGCATCACTGGCAGAAACTTCCTATTTTCGTAACTTTGGCATTCGGGCAACCGCGTTTATGACCAGTCCTGCGCAGGGAGTGGTATTAGAACGCTTCAGTTGAGCGAATGTGCAAAGCCCTGATTCTCATATTCTGTAATCCCTGAAACTATGAACACAATTGAAGTTATCCTGTTTATTGTCGCGGTGGTCGGCGTGATCGGTCTTGGTATTTGGAAGAGTAACAGCGGTGCGAAAGGCCAAGGCAAAAGCGCATCTGACTACTTTCTCGCCGGACGTGGACTCAGCTGGTGGCTGGTAGGGTTTTCCCTGATCGCCGCAAATATTTCGACCGAACAGTTTGTCGGCATGTCGGGTTCGGCCGCCAACTGGCTTGGAATGGCGATTGCTTCCTACGAATGGATGGCCGCCATTACCCTGGTGATTGTCGGATTCTTCTTTCTTCCCCGATTTCTGAAAACCGGACTTTACACGATTCCCGAATTTCTGGAATACCGTTTTGATGTTACCGCACGTATGGCGATGGCGGTTCCGGCAGTGGTGACTCTGGTCTTTGTGACCACATCATCGGTGATTTTTTCCGGAGGCAAATTTGTCTCCGAATACTACAACACGGTTCCCGTGCTCAACAACCTCACCGCAGTCTGCTGGTTGATTGGTGCTTTCGCTGCGATTTATGTCTTTATCGGTGGACTCAAAGCCTGTGCCTGGACCGATTTGGTGTGGGGTTCCGCACTCATCGTCGGTGGTGCCGTTGTCATGTTCATGGCCTTTCATGTGCTCGGGAACAAACCTGCGGAGGAACTCATCCAGACAAAAGTGGCCAACTCCAACGCAACGGTTGAGGATATCGAGCAGGCTGGAGCATGGTCTCGCTTTATGCTGCTCAATGATGGAGTCGATGGGGAAGCCATCGCGGTGGATGGACCCAACGGCAGTGGTGGAAAAGTGCACATGGTGCGCCCCAAAACGGACACGGATCTTCCCTGGACCGCGCTTCTGATCGGGCTTTGGATTCCCAATTTTTTCTACTGGGGACTCAACCAGTACATCGTGCAGCGAACCTTGGGTTCCAAATCGCTAGCGGAGGGTCAGAAAGGGATTGTTTTTGCAGCCTTCCTCAAACTACTGATCCCATTCCTCGTAGTGATTCCGGGCATCCTTGCCTACAACCTGTTCAGTGCCGACCTATTTAACGCAGCAACAGGAACCTACGACTACGACCGTGCATTTCCTGTCCTGGTGCGCAATCTGATCAAGCCCTATCCACTCATCTCGTGGTTTGTGCTCGCTGCGCTGAGCGGTGCTGTGATCAGTTCGCTCGCATCCATGCTCAACTCGGCATCGACCATTGCGACGATGGACCTCTATTCGCGCATCAGTAAACAGAAAGATCCGGAGAAGCTGGTGAAAGTGGGGCGTTCGCTCGTCATCGTATTTGTGGTGCTTGCGTCTCTGGTGGCTCCACGTCTTGACAATTTCACGAGCATCTTTGCCTACATTCAGGAATTTCAGGGGTTCATTTCACCGGGTATCCTTGCGGTGTTCATTTTTGGATTCTTTTCACCCCGCACTCCCCGTTACTTCGGCTGGGTGGGCATTGTGGTGAATGCGGTATTCTATGCACTGATCAAGTGGGTGCTCGGCGACATCATCACCCAGAATGGGTGGTGGTATTCGAACGAAATTGCCTTCCTTGACCGCATGGCGATCTGCTTTTTCATCGTGGTTCTGGTCGGTGTGCTGCTGACGATCATTTCACCCTTGAAGCGACCCGTAACCATGCCCGAAAACAAGGAAATCGAGGTGACAACCTCGCGTTCTGCACAGATCATGGGAGGTGGCGTGATTGTGGCAACCATCGCGCTCTACGCGATCTTCTGGTAAACGTTGGAAGTTTCATCGCTTTGATAGAAAGCCGCTTCGATTGCCGGAGCGGCTTTTTTAATCTTCGAAAGAGCTGAGTATCGCGTTTTTTCGTGATTTTGCCCAAAGTACATGCAATGGCACAAATCGCACTGTTGGTGGAAACTGCACTTGGATCGGGAAGAGAGATTCTTCGCGGCATCTCGCAGTATGTGCATGAGCGACAGGATTGGGAAGTGTTTCATGCCAGCGGTTCCCTTGGGCGCATGATGCCGGAGGTGCTCGATCACTGGGACGGCGATGGCATCATCGCGCGTGTGCATACTCCGGAAATGCTTGCAGTTCTCAGGGCAAAAAAAGTTCCGGTTGTTGACGTCCTTGGAAATTATGAAGATGCGGACCTTTATTGCGTGCGAAGTGACAATCGAGCCATTGCGCGCCTTGTGTTTGAGCACTTCTATGAACGGGGGTTTCGCAGTTTTGCATTTCTCGGCCTTGAAGGGGAACGCTGGTCTGACGAGCGCTGCGTTGCGTATGAAGAATTTGCGATGCAACAGGAGTGTTTTTTTGCCGTGCGAAAAGTCAGTCACGATTTTCGACAGCAACACTCGTGGAACCACTATCGCACTGAGCTGGTGAAATGGATGGAACAGCTACCCAAGCCGGTAGGACTGTTTGTCTGCAGCGACCAGTTTGCACCCGATCTGGCGAGCTCATGCTCAGTTGCCCGCATTCGCATTCCCGATGAAGTTGCCATGGTGGGGGTGGATAACGATCCGGCTTTTTGTGAAGTGATTCAGCCCTCACTGAGCAGCGTGGATGCGAATCACGCTGAAGTCGGATATGTCGCAGCGGCGTTTTTGGGAAGAATCCTGCAAGGGCAGGAGCAGCGAACCAGCGAACATCGTGTCCAGCCGACCGGGGTGGTGACCCGGCAGTCGTCAGATGCATTTGCGATCACGGACGAGGGAATTCGAAAGGCACTGCTGCTCATCCGCGAGCATGCATGTGAAGGTATATCCGTCGATCACATCGCACAGCATGCTGGCTACTCTCGCAGTGTCTTGCAACGACGCTTTCGATCCCTGCTCGGCAGAACGGTTCATGATGCGATTTTGGCTACCAAGCTTGCCCGTGCCAAGGAGTTGCTGGTTTTGACGCGCCTGCCATTGCTTGAAGTCGCGGTGCGATCTGGATTTAACTACCAGGAGTATCTCAATCATGTTTTCAAAGACAGGATTGGCATGACTCCGGGGGAATACCGGAAGCGGTTCTCAAACCAGAGGCACTAAAAAAGGTGCACCGTGTTTGGGTGCACCTTTGAGCGAGAAAGAAAAAAAGGGATCAGCCAAAGCGAAGGGGAACGATTACGCGCATGGATACATTTGCACCATCTTTCTGGGCTGCCTTGAACTGCCATTTTGCTACGCAGCTAACCGCCACTTCGTTGAGCGCTTCATTTTCGGTCTTGAGCACGCGTGGAGCGACGACTTTACCTGCTTCATCCACAATAAAGCCGACATAGACGCGTCCAGCTTGTCCCCTCAGTGATGCGGGAACGTTGGGTTGGTCCTGTTCGACGGGCACCGGCATGACTTCGACTTCTTTTGCCGAGAACGTGTTGGCAACTTCATCATCGGTGAAATTTGCCATGACGCTCGTGGTGGCTGCGACTGCCAGAGTGATAATGCTAACGACTACTTTTTTCATATCAATAGGGATTTTTGGGTTGAAACCTGAGTTACTGAAAGTGTGCTTTCGGAAATCGACCAGAATAAGGAAACTTTACGGAAATCCGTGAATTTCCGCGGTTTTAAACGAAAGCTTACCGATATTTTAAATCTGTTTTACAACAGAATCGCATATTGTGCTTCCAGCGCTCAATTCCGCTGGAAATGCTGAATGCGAGCACAGGGTGAGCTGTTTTGATTTTACCTGTATAATCTCTTGAATCCATTTCGGATTCTGATTGTCTAGTGGCTTTGTAGTTGGGCGTTTTCGGTAGGTTCGGAGGCCAAGAAATGAGAAGAGGTTCGTGAGCAGGTTTGCATGAGGATGGGGTGGTTCAGAGTGCTTCTGATGGGTATCGTCTTAGGTGCCTGTGCAGGTCTGCACGCGCAGGATCAACTGCAGCTCGATAACGGCGATGTCATTCATGGTACTTTTCTGGGGCAAACCGATTCATTGATCTATTTTGAATCTGAGTTTTTTGGTACGATCAAAGTACCGACCCGCATTGCCACACTGGTGAGACAGAGCGACCTGGAAGGGTCTCAAGCTGAATCACTCGATAGCGAAGAAAGTGTGGTGCCTGTTCAACCTGAACAGCCGAAACCTGTCGTGCCCGTAGCTCCTCCCAAACCTCCCGTGCTACCAACACCCCTGCTGGTCCAGGAAGAGTCAGTGAGCAGCGGATTGGGTATCTTGTGGGAAACTGCAGAGAAGACGCTGAACCGCTTCGTGCATGATCGCGTTCCCGATTGGTTTCCACGCATGCCAAAAGATTGGAAGGGACAGTTGCGCTTCGGGTATAATCTGACAGAAGCTGGAACGACCAATACACGTTATCACGGTGAGTTTTCGCTCGACGGCACAAAGTCCAAATCCAATTACCAGTTCAAATCCTATTTTGCCTACGCCAAACAGAGTGGTATTCGAAGTGAAAACGATTGGGGCCTGTCTGGTCGCTTCCGCTACAAGCTTGAAAAGAAGGGTGGTTTTTTCGAAACGCTCGCAACGCACGATGTGGACGAACTTTTTGATCCTCGCTATCGCTCCACTTCATCGGTGGGTTGGGGGGTTGAGCCTTTCAACTCAGATCGTCTGAAGCTCGATACTGTTCTTGGTGGTGCCGTGGAGCAACTCCAACGTCGGGGAGGGGAGGCTGAGACCTCCTTTAAGGTCAACCTCAATCAGAACCTTCAGTGGAAATTCAACCAACACATGACATTCAAGCAAAGTCTTCGCTTTTACGTGTCTCCGACAGAGGACCTCGACTACAATTTTCGCTTTGAATCCGGACTGGATGCCCTGATAGTCGGTGCATTCAATCTGGGACTATCCTATCGCCTTGACTATGATTCGGCGATACAGGATGCCGACTCCCGCTCCAAGAGTCGCATCATCACAAGCGTGGGTGTGAAATTCTGAGTTTGATCAGACCTGATTTCCTCCATGCATGAGCTGGAGTTCAGTGGCTTCATGCATGGGTTCGATGCTCAGGAGCTGAGTCACATGTGAATCCATGGAGTATGTCCGCGTCACAACCGATTATCTAAGCGGTGATGCTGCGACAAACCATCGACTGATGGGATCTGCAATCTATTCGTTCTGATTCGCTTACGGGTGGGGAGTTTAGCCGTTATATCGGAATCCAAGCATAAGGGCGAATGAGCTGTGCACGATATGTCGATTCCATGGCGGTATGGATACATGCCTGCGCCAACAGAAATCCACTCGAGGTGGGAATGACCGTACCCAAAAAAACGGACCGCCAAGGACGGTCCGTTTCCCAAAAATCCGAATCTTCGATTGCAATTATTTGAAACGAATCGGAACGACAGCGCGAACAGCGACTTGAGTGCCGTTGTTTTCGGCAGCCTTGAATGCCCATTTGGAAACGGTCTGCAATGCAGAAGCATTCAAGCGCTCATCGGTGGTCTTGAGCACGTTCGGTTCGACAACCGAACCGTCCGCTCCGATCACGAATGAAACGTGAACCATTCCGGAAATGCCCTTGATGTCATCCGTGAGCGTGGGTGCGGCCTGTTGAACTGGCACAGGTGCCGTATCCACGTCCTTGATCGACAGCGCGCTATCGTGAGCGTCGGATGCGTTCAAGTGGAGTGCTCCAAGCGTTAAGGTTGCAATCAGAAGTGTGAAGATTGTCTTCATATGCCCACAATGATCGGTGCAAGTAGCAAAACTTGAGGTAAAGTTATGGTAAACTTGTGGTTTTACAGGGTTTTCAACGAAGATCAAAAAGCAGGAGATCGCTTCAGGACTAAATGCTGCTTGCTTTCTCAGGGTTTGAACTCCGAATCCGGCGCAATCGACTGGACTTGATCGGGATGCAGTTCACGATAAATGAGAGCCTCAATCTCCTCAGATTCGATAATTTCCAATTGGTCGAGCTGCTGCAGCAAGCTGAGTGCACGGGCGCTGATCGCCTCCGCCTCCTCAATGAGTTCGGGGTCAAATTCCGGACATTTTTCTGCTTCCAGAGTGAGCAGTTTCATTTGATTCAAGTAGTTCAGGATGATGTGACAGGATCCTGATACCGTTTGATGGAAAATTTCTTCACGTTTGGCACGTTCTCGCGCTGCCAGCTGATGATGGATGCAAATTAGGGTGAGAATGACGCTTGCCGACAAAAAGACAAACAACCAGCCCTTGAGCATTTGAAAGGTCCGCAAGGTCTAGCTTCCTTCAAAAAATGCGTGCACTGCGGAGTCGGTAAACAGGATCCAAAGGAATCCGAAGATCAGATACACGAGGGGAATTTGGACATAGTCCTTGCGTAAGATCGACATGATGGTCGTGGAGGCTGTGAACGTGCGGGTGAGAATCGCATGCAACCTAACGTATTCCCGCTGTGTTCAGCAAGTGAATTTCCCGTTAATGTGAGCATTGAGATCCGCAGGGAAGCCTCGCGCGAAATCAGCAGAGCTTTGGGCACCCTGAAACTGTTCGATTTCAGTGTTGGAAATTTATCAAAAATAGAATTTCTGCAGACTGTAAATGCATCAGAAGAAGCGGCGCGAAGTATCCAGCACGGGCATCTCCTTCACTGCGTAACGCACCTCGATCACAAGTGGGTGTCGGTTGATTTCGCGGAGCAGCCGGGTAGTGGGCCGAAATCGCAGGGAGGGCGCAACCTCTGCCCGTAGCACACTCCCATCTGCCAGACGCAATCCGAGGTCCAGTTTGGCCTCTCCAAACGAATCATTGAGCAGGCGACGCAACCACTTCAGGGAGGCATCGATGGTTTCTCCATTGTTGAAGATCACAAAAGTTGTCTCAATCGTATTCTCGAGGGTTTCTGAGATTCCGATGAGTTCCAGCGCGTTAAGGCGAATTTCATCATTCTTATTCAGCACCTGACCGTGAACGGTGACGATGGTATTGTTGCTGAGTAAGTGCGCATATTTTTCGTAGGCATCCGCGTAGATGCAAAGATCTGCAAAACTTTGCTGGGGTGTGCTCAAACTGAAAAGTGCCCATTTACGGTTGTCGCGTTTGGAAACCTTCACCGCTACATTGGACACCACTCCCATGATGCGGAACTGCTGGCGATCCGGAATTGTTTTGAGCTGTGAAGCATCCAGCGTTTGCAGGTATTCGTAAAGACGTCCGTACTGATCGAGAGGATGTCCGGTGAGATAAAAGCCGATCAGTTCCTTTTCGTAGGAAAGACGTGTTTCATCATCGAGTTCAGGAAAATCATCCGAACTGCGACCGCTCAAATCGCGTTCATTCCAATCGTCAGAATCGTCGGGATCCGATCCCATAAGATCGAAGAGCGAACCCTGCCCGGACTGGCGATCCCGCTGCAGTGAGGCAACTTCGCTCATGATGCCTTCGACGTGTTCGAGGAGGAAGGAGCGTTTTTCACCGAGCTGATCAAAGCCGCCAGTTTTGATGAGACACTCGATCACGCGCTTGTTGACGGCTTTGCTGTCAATTCTCGCTGCAAAATCGCGGAAATTTTGAAAGGGTCCATTGCGCTCACGCTCTTCGATAATGCTGGCTGCCGCCGAATCACCGACACCCTTGATCGCAGCCATGCCGAAGCGAATGGAGCCATCGGGATGTTTTTCAGAATAAACGGGGGTGAAGTTTTCAAGCGATTCGTTCACATCCGGCCCCAACACCGGAATTCCCATCGCCGCACATTCAGATACAAAGTGGGCAACTTTGTCCGAATTCCCCAAATCGGAGGACATCAGTCCGGCCATGAATTCAACGGGGTAATTCGCTTTCAGATAGGCCGTGCGATAGCTGAGCATCGCGTAGGCCGCAGAGTGGGATTTGTTGAAACCGTAGGCTGCAAACTTTTCGAGAATGGCAAAAATCTCCAATGCGTCCGTGCGGTTCATGTTGTGCTTGGCCTTGGCTCCTGCGACAAATACATCCCGCTGCGCGGCCATGACTTCCGGCTTTTTCTTGCCCATTGCGCGGCGCAAAATATCCGCTTCTCCCAGTGTATAGCCCGCAATGATCTGGGCCGCCTGCATGACCTGCTCCTGATAGACCAGCACCCCGTAGGTTTCAATGACAAGATCCTTCAGCAAAGGGTGGGGGATCTTGATGGTTGACGGATCCTTTTTTCCCTCAATGAACTGCGGAATAAACTGCATCGGCCCCGGGCGATACAGAGCGATCAATGCGATGATTTCCTCAAAACTGCTCAGCGCAATCTGGCGACAGAGGGACTGCATGCCACCGGACTCAAGCTGAAAGACGCCGACGGTCATGCCACTGTTCAGCAGGTCAAATGTTTTTGTGTCATTGAGGGGGATCTTTTCGATATCAAAATCGGGCAGATTCCGGGATTTTTTGACGTTCTCCTGTGAGTCAAAAATCACGGTCAGGGTCTTCAGTCCCAGAAAGTCCATTTTCAGCAATCCCAAATCCTCGACGGGACCCTTGGGATATTGCGTGGTGAGGTCGCCTTCCTGGAGCGTGACTGGAACGAGATTGGTCAGGGGTTGGTCCCCGATGATGATTCCGCAGGCGTGCTTTCCCGTGTTGCGGACCATGCCTTCGATCACCTTACCATGCTCGATGATACGACCGTAGGTAGGATTCGATTTTGCGGCATTGCGAAGATCCTCGCTCTTCATCACCGCATCCTCGAGGGAGATGTTGAGGTCATCCGGTACCATCTTGGCCAGGCGATCCGCATCCTGATAGGGGACACTGTTCACTCTTGCGAGATCCCGCACAATCATCTTTGCGCCAAAGGTTCCAAAAGTGATGATGTTGGCAACCTGGTCAGCACCGTATTTCTCCCTTACGTAATTGACCACATCATCTCGTCGGCGCATGCAGAAATCGATGTCGAAATCCGGGGGTGAAACGCGTTCAAGATTGAGCATGCGCTCGAACAGAAGCCCAAAGCGCAGGGGTTCGATATCGGTGATCTTGAGCACATAGGCGACCATGCAACCCGCGCCTGAACCACGTCCGGGGCCGACGGGGATGCCCTGTTTTCGGGCCCAGTCGATGAAGTCCCAGACGATGAGAAAATAGTCCACAAACCCCGTCCCGGAAATGATGGAAAGCTCGTACTCCAGTTTTTCGCAGATCTGTTGGGCGCGATCCTCGGGTTCGCCTTCTCTGGGGCGGTATTGTTCGGGATGGTCGTAGTCGATCCCGTATCGCTCAAGCACGCCTTTTTTACAGAGGTCAAACAGGATCACTCCATTCCTGGTGAGGGATTTGCGCTCCTCATCACTGAGCTTGAAGTCCTGCTCCTTGCCGCTTTGTTTGAGCAGCTTGTTGCGCTCGAGTTCGTAGCGGTCGAGGATGCGGTCGAAATTCTCAGGATCAGCCTGATACTTCAAGGTAATTTCAGGAACAAAGACCGGGTAGTGGTTTTCTCCAAAATCTATCTGAAGGTCCACTTGCTCGGCCAGGCGCAGGGTGTTCTCGATGGCTTCGGGAACTTCTGAAAAGATTGCCAGCATCTCCTCCCGTGATTTGAGATAGAACTCATTGCACGGGTATTTCATGCGATTCGTATCGCTGATGAGCTTTCCGGTCTGGATGCACAAGAGCGCATCATGCGGTTCGACATCATCCTTAAGCACGTAGTGGGTGTCGTTGGCAGCGACAATCGGAAGGTCAAACTCCCGGGCAAGTTTGATCAGATTCGGGATGATGCGGCGCTGGAAGGGTAGACCATGATCCTGAAGCTCGATGTAGTAGTGCTCCTTGCCAAAGATATCAACGAACGTTGCGGTCGCCTTGCGGGCGTTTTCATAGTCGTTGTACAACAGGTATTGGGAGGCGACGCCGTTGATGCAGCCACTGAGTCCAATCAGTCCTTTAGAGTAGGATGCCAGGGCCTCCACATCCACCCTAGGTTTGTAATAAACCCCTTCGGTATGTGCCTTCGAAATGAGACGTGAGAGGTTCTGGTACCCCTCAAAATCCTTCGCAAGAATGGTTTTGTGATGAATCTGATGTTTCGGGAAATCGGACGGCTGCAACTGATGGTCTTCCGGCAGGTCACCAATATCGTCCGTTCGTTTGCGATCCCGCCGCGGCTTTTCGGACATTTTGTGGTCATAGACCAGATAAATTTCGCAGCCGATGATGGGTTTGATGCCTTTTTTTCTGGCAGCAGAGTAAAAATCGATCGCACCAAAGAGGTTGCCGTGATCCGTCATGGCGACGGCTGGCATGTTCAATTCCTCACAACGGCGCATCAGTCGGTCAATACGGCAACAACCGTCGAGCAAACTGTGGTCGGTATGAAGGTGTAGATGGACAAACGAGTCCGCAGAAGCAGCCATGTGTGGAGCAAAGCAAGCGCCTGTGGCTCATTCAATCTTTTAGTTTACGGGGAACGCGCAATGCGCTTCAGGACTCAGAATCAGGCAACAATACCCTTATCAAAGGTTGCCGTCCGATGGCATAGCTGGTGCTTCGCACTGCAATGTTTATGCAGGATCGAGTAATGGAAATCCAAGGTCCTTCGCCTCTTTAAGGTCCTGCTCGGCCTGTGGCAGATCGCCGAGTTCAAGCCGAATCCGATGACGTTCGTAGTGACAGGCTGCAAATCCCAATACGGGAGAGTATCCAGTATCGCGAAGTACGGCCGTCGTATGCGG
The DNA here is from genome assembly GCA_040224245.1 of Puniceicoccaceae bacterium. Taxonomy (NCBI): domain Bacteria; kingdom Pseudomonadati; phylum Verrucomicrobiota; class Opitutia; order Puniceicoccales; family Puniceicoccaceae; species Puniceicoccaceae bacterium. Next base: position 34,902 of record JBEGIR010000030.1, read on the forward strand.
GAAGAAACCCTGATGCAATTGTTCAGGGATATCAGGCCAATACTCTTGAAAAACAATGATGGCAACCGTCAGATCCCGCTCTGCGGCGAGCAGCTGTTGACGTTGATGCGAGATTTTTGCACGGATTTGGTAGAGCTGTGCCAGTAGAAGATCCCGGGGCAGTGCATTCCCGTTCATCAGCCATGTGCGACGTGTCATCTGTTCTGCTTCGAGGATGGATCGCCCAAGTTCATCCCGCGCATAGTGAATATTTCCCTTGGCGAGCTGATTCAGTGCCTGCAGCAGATGGCCCTCGGGGAATTCCCGCTCCATCGACAATGCCTTCTCGAGTGCAGTCTCCAACGCGATGCGCCCAGGGTCCGTGATAGCGGCACGAGCGGCATCCTGATGGAGAAAAAGTCGTCGCAGGTAGTGCTGTGACCAGACCTCATCCGTCCAGTTTTCCAGCAAGCGTCGATTGCCGGCAATGGAGTCGGAGCGCGCCCAAAGCACGCTGGCGTAACATGCCAATACAAAAAAAACCAGGCGGTAGACACTCCATGCACGCTCCTTGCGGACATTTCCGGGACGTTTGAGTGCCTGCCGAAACGCAAGAAGCATTACTGTCACAAAGACCAGTGCGTCTGTGACTACCCACGACAACCACCCTGCTCGATGAGTGCTTTCCAGCATGGAGCCGATGCCAAGCGAAGGCATCCATTTTGGAATTTCCCGAACGTCGTTCTCGATCCACGAAAAGAACAGAAAGCCCGCATTGGCATTGGGCAGTGCCCATCCCATAGACAGGTAGTGCAGGGCTATAAAAAGCATGGCAATGCCCAGGCCGACTCCCACTCTCAGCGTGCGTGTGCGCGGGCATTGTTCTCCAAGTCGCAGCACCTTCCCGGACGCGGTTCCAATCACCAGACCCAACAGTATCCCCTGCAATACCGGATGAAACCCTACCAGAAGCAGGCGCAGATATCCCGAAACGCATGCCAGCAGGGCAACGATCACAGTGATCTTGAAGGTTGGCAGAATCCTGGCCACATCTGACGACAGGGTTTCCATTGTGATCAGTCCGGATTTCCCATCCGCGCCTTTGAGAATCATATCCAGCATAGTAGTGTATATTGGATTCAGTTCATTCTGGTTTCAATCGAAACTGTTCCCGGTAGGTTTCCTGTGCCACAGGGTCGAAAACCAAGCCCTTGCTTGATCGATCTGCAATCCCGTAGTAATTTCTGAATGCACTATGGTTTTTAACCCAGATTTTGTATCAAGTTCCCTTCATTCGGGTCAATTGCTGGTCGCAACACCCGACCTGAAAGATTCGAATTTTGAGAAGTCGGTCATCCTGCTTTCTGCCCATGCGAAAGACGCGGGTGCGCTGGGCGTTGTCATCAACAAACCTCTGCAGCATACCCTGGGCGAGTTTGTGGAAGAATTTCGCCATGGTCCGCTGGCCGATGTTGCCATCTACCTTGGGGGTCCCGTGCAGCAAAACCAGTTGATTCTGGCAGGTTGGCAATGGTCTGATTGTTACCAGGATTTCCGGCTGTATTTTGGGATGTCTCAGGATAAAGCCGTACAACTCATGCAGGAGGGAGGACCGAATGTGGAGATTCGCGGATATCTCGGCTATGCGGGTTGGTCCGAAGGACAGCTCGAAGAGGAGATTCGGCATCATGCGTGGTTTCAGGCTCCCGTTGATCCGGTGTGCATGCTTGAAAGTTCGTCCCCTGCAGAAATGTGGCAGACCATGGTGGGCAGGTTTCATCAGGGTCTGGACGGACTGTTGAAGATTCCGGACGACCCGAGTCTCAACTGAGACATTTGCGCTGGCCTGAATGCGAGGTGGGCTGCCCGCATCGCTCAATACTCTGCCGACGGCGCTTCACCGGAGTTTGCATTGACACCCATGCCCGGCCTCCGTGGAATGATCCGTTTTCCCGAACGAAACTCGAAGCATGAAGCGATTTTATCTCACTACCGCCATCGACTATGCCAATGGAGCGCCACACATCGGTCACGCCTACGAAAAAGTACTCTCCGATGTGATCGCACGCCACCGCCGTGCCCGTGGAGATGAGGTGCATTTCCTCACCGGACTCGATGAGCATGGACAAAAAGTACAGATGTCCGCTTCGGAAAAGGGCATGGACCCACAGGAATATTGTGACCAGATGGCGGAGCGATACCACGCACTCTGCAAGGATCTTCACATCTCCAACGACGATTACATCCGCACAACTGAGGACCGCCACAAGGCAGTGGTTCAGCAGCTGCTGCAACGCCTGTATGACAAGGGTGAAATTTATCTGGGCAACTATACCGGGTATTACAGCCAGCGCGCGGAACAGTTTGTGCAGGAAAAAGACAAGGTGGAGGGTAAATGGCCAGAGGTCTTTGGAACCGTCTCGGAAATCACCGAGGAGAACTACTTTTTCCCGCTCAAAAAGTATCAACAGCAACTGCTCGATTTTCTGGAGGCCACGCCGGGATTTATCGTGCCCGCATTCCGGCAGAAACAGGTCGTCGAATTCCTGAAGGAAGACTTGAATGATCTCTGCATCTCGCGACCCAAAGAGCGGCTTTCGTGGGGCATTGAGTTGCCGTTCAACAAAGACTACGTCACCTACGTCTGGTTTGATGCCCTGATCAACTACATCTCGGCAGTGCGTTACGGTTCGGAGCACTTTGAGCAATATTGGCCTGCAGACTTTCACGTGATCGGAAAGGATATCTTGATCCCGGCCCATGCCGTGTATTGGCTGATCATGCTGATGGCCTGCGACATTGAGCTGCCCCAGCACCTGCTGGTGCATGGATTCTGGACCAAGGCCGGAGAAAAAGTATCCAAAAGCGCGGGCAACGTCATTGATCCGTTGGACTATGCCAAGGCATTTGGACCCGACGCCTTTCGGTATTTTGTGATGAGAGAAATGAAAGTGGGACAGGATGCTGAATTCTCACACGAACGCTTTCTCAGCCGCTACAGTGGTGAATTGGGCAATGATCTGGGTAACTTGCTCAGCCGAACGCTGAACATGCTTTCCCGCTATGAAGCAGGCATCGTTCCGGCACCCGTTCTTTCAGAAGAACCGGAAACCACGCTGGTCAACGAGTTCGAAAGTGCTGCTGCTTCCACAGTGAAGCACTTTGACGATCTCGATTTCAGTGCGGGTCTTGATGCACTTTTCACCTTCTTTAAGGCGATCAACCGCTACGCAGAAAACCGCGCACCATGGAAACTGGCAAAATCGGATGCTCAAGCAGATAAGGAAGCACTTCAAACCTGCCTTGCATACATGGCGGAAGGGCTTCGCCTAGGAGTCAAATTGCTCGGTGCCGTGATGCCGAATGTCGTGCCAAAGATCCATGAGCATCTCAACGTTCCTGCACAGGCGATTGAATCGGTGATTCCCGATCAACCTGTCTGGGAGTTTGTGCTGACTGGCCGCAAGGTTGGGGAAAAGGTCATCCTCTTCCCTCGTCCAGAGTCTGAATAGGCCGCAGCGTTCATGGTGACCGTTTCTCAGGCGCAATTTGGAAGTCCGGACAAGCAAGGCTTGCACCGGTTCCTTTCTTTTTGTCAGGAACGTGCGGTAGCGCAGGGACACGCCATCCTTGCCAGTATTTCCCTGCCTTCCGAATACCTGGATCCCCTTGCAGTCCTGCAGAGCGTCAATGACGCCAGCGTCGAACACTGTTATCTGGAGCGTCATTCGCGTCAGGAGGGAGTCGCCTGTGCAGAACCAGTGCTCAGTCTCTCGATCAGTGGCCAGGATCGTTTTCAGCGGGCAAAAGAGTTTGTCCGGCAGTGGACGGATCGCTGTGTGTTTGTCGGGGATCCGAATTTGCCTTGGTCGGGACCTCATTTTTTTGTTTCAGCCGCATTTGAAGCCGAACAACCGGAGGGAACCGCATTTCTTGAGGAATCACTGCACCTCTTTCTTCCCAGATGGCAGGTCGGCTGGAAAGGGGCACGGTTCAGCGCGACAGCAAATCTGCGGGTCGATGCCAACACCCCGCTCGAGGCGTTGATCGAACCCATTTGGCGTGCGCATCAGCGTTTCACATCCTTCGAATTTGCTCCTGAGGAACTGCAGGCAACTGTCGCTTCGCCAGCATCCTGTTGCCGCCTGCTCGATCAGGAGAAATCGGAGTCGCTTTTCCGTCAATCCGTTCTCACCGCGCTGGAGCAAATCGATGCGGGGCATGTCGAAAAAATTGTGCTTTCGAGGCGTCTTCACATCACAACGGAACATGCCTTTGTGCCGCTGGACATCCTCAACAAACTCCGCCAGAAATTTCCGGATTGCACCGCCTTTTCGTATCAGAACACCCACGGCGAATCCTTCATCGGTGCGACACCCGAACGACTGGTGGCGGTGCGGGACGGACAATTCATGACCGAAGCCCTTGCTGGTTCCATCGCCCGTGGCGACAATGCCCGGCAGGATGCCCATCTGAGCAAAAGTCTGCTCGGTAGTGACAAGGATCGTCGCGAACACGGACTGGTATTGAAATTCATACAGGAGACGTTGCAATCGCTTGGCCTAAACGCCGAGGCGAGCGAAATTCCCGAGATTCTGCAACTCTCCAACATCCAGCACTTGCGAGTGCCGTTGAAAGGGAGCATGCCAGCTGAACTGCACCTCTTCGATCTGGTCGAGGCTCTGCACCCGACGCCCGCACTCGGTGGATATCCGCAGTATGCTGCACTGCAGCAGCTTGCCCGGATCGAGAATCAACCCCGCGAGCGCTACGCGGGACTGACGGGATGGATCGACACAAGGGGGGAAGGAGAGTTTCTTGTCAATATTCGCTGCGCCCGTGTCGGCCACAATCGAGCAGAATTGTTTGCAGGAGCTGGCATCGTGGTGGATTCGCAACCGGAAAATGAGTTGAGGGAGACGGAACTCAAATTCATCAGCATGTTGCCAAATTTCATGAACCTCGACTAGGGTGGAGCGATGCAGCTCGATGCGTTCCAGGGAAATGATCTAGCAGGTTTGGTTTTCACTGAATCATTGGTAAGAAACGGGGTCACTGATGTGATTCTTTCACCGGGTTCACGCTCCACTCCTTTGGCCTATGCATGTGCCGTGGAGCCTCGCCTCCATACTTCGGTTGTGCTTGACGAACGAAGTGCTGGATTTTTTGCCCTGGGCAGAGCCAAAAGTCGTGGAATACCCGTGGTATTGCTCTGCACTTCAGGCACTGCTTCAGCCCAGTATTTGCCTGCAGTCGTCGAAGCGCGATACAGTCAAACCCCGCTTCTGGTGATCACCACGGATCGTCCACTTGTGGGTCAGCACTGTCATTCCGGCCAGACGATTCTGCAGACTGGGATCTACGCGGACTTCTGCAATCACCGGCAGATGCTCGAACTTCCGCGTGCAGAGGAATCCTATGTGCGCTACCTTCGGGAAACACTGCGCGAAGCTGTCTGGAAAACCCAACACCCGCAGGCGGGGGTCGTTCACCTCAATTTTCCATTCGAAGAACCGCTGACCCCATCGATTCCCAGCTCTGAACGTGCCGATGTTCGCAATCAACTTGCGTACGCATTTTTTGGCGAAGTTAGCCCAGCCAGGCAGACCATGGTGACGATGCCGGGTGACGAATGGCAGTGCAATGCGCGCAGTTGCATGTGGATACTGGGTTCGGGAATTCGATGGAAGCAGGCCAGTGAATACGCGGATCTTTTGCAAACCTTGGCAGCACTGCACATCCCCGTGTGTATCGATGGCCTGCATCCCGCTCGATCCCTGCTGGATTCCGTCACACCTGGAATCACGAACTTTGAGGGTGTAAAGCATGTTCCGCCTGAAGCTCAGCATGGAATGAGTCCGGATCTGGTGTTTCAGTGGGGCAATCTTCCCACGAGCAAAGCGCTGAGGCAATGGTTGGGCAGCTTGGATTGTGCACGCATCGTCGTTCAGGAAAATGGGGAGAGCGACCATCGGGATCCCGGATTCCTTCGCACGGTTGCTCGAATGGATCCACAATCTGCGCTGCAATATTGTCAAAAATGGACTCCTGGCATGTCGCAACAGAAGGGTCTGTTCCAGCGCTGGAATCAGTTCGATGAGGTGGCTAGGAAGCAGATTCAAGACCATTGTCGCAGCGAGACGTGGTGTGAAAGCGTCCTGTGCCACAAATTACCGACACTGCTCCGGCATCCCTGTGATCTTTTTGTGGGCAACAGCATGATCGTGCGGGATATGGAATTATTTTACTGCGGCTCTTCCCATGTTCGGCATGTCTTGAGCAATCGTGGAGCCAACGGTATTGACGGATTGGTGTCTACAGCGATGGGTGCCATCCGAAAGGAATTCCCTCTGCTTTGCCTGATCGGCGACCTGAGTTTCTTTCACGATGCGGGCGGCCTGAATCTCGCCAGTCAACTGCAAGATGGATGTCGCATCGTCTTTCTGTTGCTCGACAACCAGGGCGGTGGCATTTTTGAACACCTTGCCATCGCGGCACATGGGGATGTTTTTGAAACCTATTTTGCGACACCGCAAAGCGTGAAGGTGAAACCGCTTTGCGAAGCCTACGGCATTGCTTATGCCTCGATAACCTCCTGGAATGAATTGAACAGTGCCCTTGGTGAAACACTTGATCCCGAGAAGCCATCACCTTCGGTTAGCTGTTTCCATCTTCGCTTTGACCGAAAAAGCAGCCGTAGTTTTCGCAAATCCGCATTCTCGGCCTTGCAACTTGAACTCCAGAACCTAGAACCTTCCGTATGAGCATGCATTGGAAACCCATCAAGACCTATCAGGATATCCGTTTCGAGCGCCTGGGGGATGAGGGCATCGTGAAAATCACGATCAATCGTCCACACAAACGCAATGCGTTCCGACCCGAAACTGTTTTTGAAATGTATGATGCTTTCAGCATTGCAAGGGAAGACAGTAGGGTAGGGGCTATCTTGCTGACCGGAGCCGGCCCACGCACCGACGGCAAGTATGCATTTTGTTCGGGCGGTGATCAAAGCATACGGGGAGATGCGGGCTATGTAGATGAAGGTGGAGTTCCTCGGCTCAATGTGCTCGATCTGCAAAAACTCATTCGCTCGATTCCCAAGGCGGTGATTGCACTGGTTGCTGGTTATGCAATCGGGGGAGGTCATGTGCTTCATGTCATCTGCGACATTTCAATTGCCGCAGATAATGCGATTTTTGGACAGACCGGTCCCATTGTCGGAAGTTTTGACGGTGGATTTGGTGCCAGTTATCTGGCACGCTGTGTCGGACAGAAAAAAGCCCGGGAAATCTGGTACCTGTGCCGCCAATACCACGCGCAGGAAGCCTTGGAAATGGGATTGGTTAACCAGGTAGTCCCCGTTGACCGATTGGAAGCCGAGGGGGTGCAATGGGCACGGGAAATCATGACCAAGAGTCCGCTGGCCATTCGCTGCCTGAAATCTGCATTCAATGCTGAGCTCGACGGACAGTCGGGCATTCAGGAACTCGCGGGCAATGCCACCTTGCTCTACTACCTGACTGAAGAGGGTAGTGAAGGGAAAAAAGCGTTTCTCGAGAAACGAAAGCCCGAGTTTCACAAATTCCCCTGGTTGCCCTAACAAGAGTTTTCTCCACATCGACTTGTTTCATCATTTTATTCCATTATAATCTGACGAATGAGGATAACGGTTGATATTCCAGATGATAAACTCAGGGAATTGCTCGAGATTACGGGTGAAAAAAAGATGAGTCCGGCTGTGAGCAAGGCCGTACTCGAATACATCAAACGAATGAAGTCCGCCGAGTTTGGCGAACTGATCAAGTCCGGAACCTTTGATCTGAAGGAATAGGATGAGTGTGAACTCGATGCACCATGATTCTCGTTGATTCCAGTGTCTGGCTTACCGCGCTGAATCCTTCAGATCCTGCGGCGTTCAAAGCCCGCATTCAGTTGGAGGAGCTTCTCGATCTCTACATGGTGTCCATTTGTGATGCCGTGCGGTTTGATGTACTTCAGCGCATCCAACCGGCTCAGCGCGCTGCATTCCTTTCTTATTTCAACCAGCTTCCCGTGCTGCCGGCCAAAGCGGCCAGTTGGAATATTGCCGTCCAAATTGCCTGGGAAATGCAGCACCTGGAGCTGAAACTAACGCAGAGTGAGGCGATTGTCGTAGCCCTTGCGCTTCAAAATCAGATGCCACTGTTCACGCTGAGTGATGCGCAGGTTCAGGTGAACCGGATCCGACGACTTCGCATTCTTCAATGAGGCGTGCATCCGCTGGTTGGAACCGGAAAAGGTTCCCAACCGTGCGACTGAAGTAAGGGCAAGGTGTCGAGATCGACTCCTGTAAAATCCGGAAGTACAACTGATTGCATGTAATGGACGTTGCGGAGCAGGATTGCTTTGGCGCCCTGAGCACCGTTGAGTGCTTCAAATGCTTTGCGATAGGCGCTTCCTGCCAGCAGCGGAGGTCCCCAGGTTTCTCCGGTATATTGAGCGGTCGTGATCGCGTTGAAGTTGGAGAAATCATGATGCTCACACAGTGTGGCAATTGCTTTCGGACTTAATTCAGGTTGATCTGGAAGCAGGATCAGAAAGGCCGAGTCAGGCAGGCACTCAGGCAGTGATGAAACGGCCAACGCAATCGAATCACCCAGCCCCTTGTTGTTGCATGTGTGGCGTAGGATGTGAAGCTTCTTGAGATGTGCCGCAGGAAGCGTTGCTTCGATGCACGGTCCATGTGGTGGTCCCAGCACCAATGTGACGGATTCAAGTCCATGCAGGTCGCAAATCGCATCGAGGCAGTGTTGCAAGAGGCTTTTCCCGGTCAACGCATTGCGACTGAGCACCTTGATGTGCCCTTCAAGGCGTCGGGATGCTCCAGCAGCAGGAATGATCGCATGGACTTGCACGCTTGGTATTGTGTGTTGGAACAGACTCCCTGCCTTCGCACAGGTGTGCCGAGACAGGGATGGGAGCGACTACAGATTGATCAGCGATTTCAGTTCCTTGTACTTGGAGCGGCTCAGTGGGATTTCCGCACCGTTGTTCATCACAATAAAGTGTTTGTGACTGCCTTTGCTGTGAATGCCCTTTACGCGTTGCATGTTCACAACAAAGGACTTGTGAATGCGCTCGAAAGTCGGAGGCAGCAAGTTGCAGAGGTCTTTCAGCATCTTGTCGTGCATTTCGTTGCGACCATCAACGAGGTAGAGTTGCGAGTATCCCCCGTCGGCCTGCACATAATTGACATCCTCGAGTGCAACCAGCTCGATGAGTCCGAATTTGCGGATCGCCAGGTATTTTGCAAAATGTTCGCGCCCGTGTCCCTGACGCCCGGCGACGCGTTCAAATGCCAATTTGAGCCGGGCCTCGTCAAAGGGTTTGGTAATGAAATCGATGACGCCCAGTTCATACGCGTCGATGGCGCGTTCCGGGTAGGCCGAAATCACAATCGTCTGGAACGCATGAGAGGCGACTTCTCTCAATACCTCAAATCCGTCTTTTCCGTTGAGGTTCAGATCCAGAAGCAGGAGATCAATGCGACTGTTCTTGATCATTTGAATGCCGCGGTCGAGGTTGTCTGCGGTTTCGATCGATTGCAGTCGCTGTTGAAGAATGTTTCGCGTCAGGCGAACAATACGGTCCTGAATGCTGGCTTCGTCTTCAATGACAAGGATTCTCATGTTGGATACTGGGTAGGGTTTCGCTCGAATCATTCTGAATGCATCCGCGCTTCGGGAAGGGTTCTGAACGAGCACGTTGTAGACGTTTAATGGATTTCAATGGTCGTAACCCATTCTTGACTGCACGGTCCGTGGGAAAAGCTCCAGCGATTTTTGTAGGACTCCATCAGGCGTGCCTTGATATACTGAATGCCCGTGCCATCTTCTGGACTGTGGGTTGAAGTCGGTGGGTTAGTGATCGGGGATCGAAAGGTGTAGATGCGGCGGGATTTATCCCGGGTTTCCTCCAGCACGAATTCAACACTGGTCGTGCCAAAAGAATTGTGGGAAATGGCGTTCTCAAGAAGATTGCGAATGATGGAAGGGGGTAGGGTGCTGTTGAGATTCACATTACGCAGCACCAGATGGTATTCTGCCTTTTTTCGAAACTCCATGACTTTCAGATAGTTCCGGCAGGAATCAATCTCCATGCCGACTGGAATCAGCTTTTGGTCAGTCATGCGGGATAGCACCTCGAACTCACGGGCCAGTGCTCCTAAAAAAGCGACTCCCTGTTTTGGGTTTGATTCGATCCATTCCATCGCAGAGGTCATGGAATTCAAGATAAAGTGGGGTTGAATCTTGTTTTTAACCAGTTCGAGATTGAGACGTGTGTTGGTCAGGATGGCGTCCTGTTTTTCTTTGTGCTGTTTGTAGAGGGCCAGCGCGATGGAGAAAAGCAGGTAAAGAAACAGGACAAAATAAATCACAAACTGCTGTTTCTCAAAAAGGCGCATGCTGTAAACGATGGAAAGCATCACCAGAATGATCGACGCCGTCACAGCATATTTTCGGCGAAGGAAGATTGCCACGATTGAGACCAGAGCCAGCCATTCATAGGCAACTTTCAACACTCCATAGCTTGCAAACCCCTCAAGAATTGCTGCAAGCAGCAGGGGAATCGGCAACAACATCCAGGCGATGCGACGCGGGAAGCGGAAGGTTTCGAAGAGCAAGAGATGCCCGAAAACGCTGATCACGTAGTTAACCGAATAAACCAGATAGATTGCCCACGCTGCCTGACGATACGTCAGATCCATGTGGTAGTAGGCCAGTTTGTTCAGGGCAAAGGTGGAAAACAAAATGCACAGTGTGCCGAGGTAGAATTGAACGAGACTGTCGCGGCGGGTGAAGAAGGTGGAGAGAAAAAAGACTCCAAACACAAAATAGACAAGGTAAGAGCCGTAGTTGATGATGTGCCACCGCTCATTTGCAATCATGGCATCCAGTGGCTGCAGGTGGAATCCAGCATGATTCAACAACACCCAGTGCGGGGTTCGGTATCCCATGAGCAGGACTTCGTGCTCACCGGGTTGCAGGAGCGTAGGAGGCAGGAGCAGGATTATTCGGTTTTTGCCAGCTCCAAGTTCACGCACCATCCCATCTTCGATTTTGACATCACCGTTTGTTCCGATGGATTTCCCATCCAGAAACACTTCGTACGTTCCGGGCAGGTTGATAACAAAATAGTAGGTCTGGCGCATGGCGTCTGCTTCCACATGGCTACGCAGGGTTAGCCGGTAACGGTATTGAACCACCTGTTCTTTCCAACGGTGCCAGAAACCCTTGGAATAAACCCACGGAAGTGTGGTGCGATGCCATTCGTTCGTTGAGGCATCCCAGGTTTCGTAGCTCGCATCGATCACTTCCAACTCGACAGCAGTGCTTTCTGCTGCGGTCAGGAGATGTGACGAAAAGAATCCGAGCGTAGCCCAAAGAAGACCCAGACTGCGCAGGAGCACTACACCCGGACTTCTCCGATGTGAAGGGGTAGGCAATGCAGGTTGCGAATAGATC
>JBEGIR010000031.1 GCA_040224245.1 Puniceicoccaceae bacterium
TCCGGATTTACCGTGGATCCTGCAACGCATTCTGATTTCGACGACTGAGCTGGATCCCGTTCAGGTGCGGGCCTACGTGGTTTCGATGAGCGCACCGTTCTTCTGCCTGCTGCTGAGTGCAGCCATCAGCCTGCCCTTTCGTCATCGATGGCAGGTATTCGGTATTCTCTCATTGCACTGCGTGCTTCACCTGGTGCTCGACAGTTTGCAGGAAAAAGCACATTTGGGCGTTCTCTTTTTGGCTCCACTGCACTGGCAAACCTACCAGTGGGAGCTATTCAGCATGGACGGCTGGGTCTCCATCCTTCTCACCCTCCTGGGAGCACTCACATTGCTCAGTGGTTTCTGGGGAGGATTGAAGTTTCCAGGCATTGCACTCGACGCGCATTGCCGCATGCGAACCTGGTTCACAAGCCTGCTACTGGCAATCTCCTACCTGCTGCTACCCATGCTCTGCATGGAGGCCGTCATCAGATCCAATGTGCACGATCTTCGGGTGTGGAAGGGATCAGAGCAGCGGACCGGACAGGTCGTCCACTTTGACCGAGCCTGGTATGCTCCTGGCACTGAAGTGGGTATCGGAAGCATTCGAAGCGCTGTCATCCGGGACCCAATGCCCATCGAAGGGATTCGGCAGAATGAACCCGCACTGGTTTCGACAACCGCTATCTTCAAGGATGAGGAAACCCTGCTTGCCGGAGACGTAACGGTGCATCCACCACAGCGGCGCTTTTATACCACTCTGCTTGGGCTGTTGGGAATCCTCTGGATCTGGTTACTGCCGCACCTTCCCTGGTGCCAAAACGGTCGCAAGACCTCATGATGTTCGGGAATTGCCCTGCTCAGGGGCCAAGTATCACACGGTAGTATCCCTGTGGGACCCACCGCAAATTCGCGATGCGCTGGGCCTCCTGCATTGCAAACTGGTCGAGTGCGGAAATCCCGCTCGATTCCTGCAAGATGGGAGATCCCAGACTGCCTTCCGTACTCACCCATACCAATACTTCGACCGGTCGCCACAACATATTCGAAAGATCCACATCGATTGGGTTTTCCGGATAGTGAAAGCTCGCAACCTCTTCCCTGAGGGTTTCGGACTCAAACACCATGACTGCAAATCGCTCTGTCCCGGATGAAACGGGCTGTGCCCGCTCGCCAAGTGTATGAAAAGTATGCCACAGCTCTCCCTCGAGCAGTACACTTGGATCCAAAAGCTCCGCCTCCAGAGCGACAGGTTTCAGTATGTCCTGTGCATTCAGTGAGGCGTTCCAGGAGAACGGACTCAGCATGCGCGGATTCTGGTTATCGAGGTAGGTTTCGGGCTGCAGTAGTTTCCACCCAAAATCATACTCGCTCGGGAGAAAAAGGGGCACACTGTCCGAGAGCAAAGCCTGATCGCGCAAATTCCGATGATCCTCTGATGCATCGAGTTTGATGAAAGAAACGTAGGGTTCGGAAACCTGAACATCAAGAAATCCGGGCAGTTCGACTCGAAACAGAAAAAACCCTACCCCGTGTACGAAAAGACCCACCGCAATCGCAATCCATGCGACAGGGGTGGGTGCTAAATTTTCGACGATCTGTACCAGGCGTTCGCGTACCATATTCCGAGACGAGTCCCGTGCACCTTAGCTCCAAGCAACGCAGGAGTTCAATGCAATTGTGGAAACCCGAAAGCGCGCCCGGAAGCGATCTACTTGCGACGACGTCCGAACTTGGTCTGGAACTTCTCGACGCGGCCCGCCGTGTCGACGAAGCGCTTCTGGCCCGTAAAGACCGGATGCGAGTCTGACGTAATGTCCTGTACGAACACGTTGTACTCGACTCCGTCGATGGTCTCCTTGCGCTTCGACTTCATGGTCGATTCGGTCAGAAACTGCTTGCCGGATGAAACGTCGATGAAACAAGTTGGATAAACTTCAGGATGACCTTCTTTTTTCACGGTAAAAAATCAGTTGAGCGGATTAACCCTGACGCGCCTTGAAGCGGGGGTTAGTCTTGTTGATTACGTAAACCCGTCCCTTGCGCCGGACAACCTGGCAATCCGGATGGCGGTTTTTCAGAGACTTAATTGACGATACTACTTTCATAGGAAAAACGGCTATAAGATGGGTTTCCCGAAGTCGTGTCAAACCATTAGTTCCAAAATTTCCTGAATCCGAAGCATCGACACCAGCCATCAAAAACGGATAAATCCGCCATCATCGTCCATGCCATTCGGATCAGGGGCAACAGCTTCTGGGTTGACGCACGCGGGGAAAAGCATAGCTTCCCACCATTTTCTTTTGCAAAGGAATCTATAATCGTGAATCGCGTCTACATCAAAACTTACGGCTGCCAAATGAATGAGCGCGACTCTGAAGCCGTCGCCGCCATGCTGCGCAATCGCGGCTATTCGATGGTCGCCAGCGAACACGAAGCCGATATCGTGTTGCTCAATACCTGCTCAGTGCGCGATCAGGCGGAGCAGAAAGCGATCGGTAAGGCAGGTTACCTGACCGCACGCAAGCGACAGGACCCCAAATTTCTGGTCGGTATCATGGGATGCATGGCACAGAATCGCGGAACCGAATTGCTCGACCGCCTCCCCGATCTTGATCTCGTGGTGGGAACCCAAAAATTTCACCGCGTTCCCGATCACCTGGATCATCTCATCGCAAGTCTGAACGGGCAAGGTCCACGTCCGAGTTCGCTTGTGGATCTCGAGGCGGAGCAGGAGTCTCAAAATACGATTCGTGATCACAATGCTGAGACTGGCGTCTCCTCCTTTGTTTCAATCATGCAGGGCTGCAACATGCGTTGCAATTTCTGCATCGTTCCCAAAACACGGGGTGCCGAACGCAGCCGCCCCATTGAGCACATTTTGGAAGAAATCGAGGAATTGGTTGAGAAGGGAACGCGAGAGGTCACCTTGCTCGGCCAGATTGTCACCAGCTACGGACGCGACATTCTTCCATTTAAACAACAGAAGAGTCCGTTTGTGCAACTGCTCGAGCGTGTCAATGAGGTCAAGGGACTCGAGCGCATTCGTTTCACTTCCCCCCACCCGCGCGGATTCAAGCAGGATCTGATCGAAGCCTATCGCGATCTTCCCAAGCTCTGCGAATACGTGCACCTTCCGCTGCAGAGCGGTTCCGACCGTATGTTGAAGGCCATGAATCGCCCCTATCGGGTGGAGAGCTTCATGAACATCGTCAACGGTCTGAAGGTTGCGGCCCCAGGCATGACCTTCTCAACCGATATCATTGTCGGATATCCGGGTGAATCTGATGCCGACTTTGAAGAGACGGTGCGCATCTTTGAGCAGGTCGGGTTTGATATGGGATTCATCTTCAAATACAGCCCACGCTCCGGAACGGTCTCGGCTGAACTGGAAGATGATGTGCCCAAGGAGGTGAAGGAGGAGCGGAACCAGCGCCTGCTTGAGATCCTGCAACGCCAATCCCTGCAAACCAATGAATCACTGGTGGGAACGGTGCAGGAAATTCTGGTGGAAGGCCCCGCCCGCAAGGGGGAAAACATGCTCATGGGGCGCAATCGTGGTTTTCGCAAAGTCATTTTCAAGGGACAACCCCGGCTGATAGGGGAGTT
Source organism: Puniceicoccaceae bacterium (assembly GCA_040224245.1). NCBI lineage: Bacteria > Pseudomonadati > Verrucomicrobiota > Opitutia > Puniceicoccales > Puniceicoccaceae > Puniceicoccaceae bacterium. The sequence goes on from JBEGIR010000031.1 coordinate 3,592, forward strand.
GGTTCCCGTTCGCATTCTCGACGCAACGGTCACCACTGTGCGCGGAGAACTGGAACTGAGCGGAATGGACCCTGAGGAAGCCCCGACACTGTCAGAGACTGCAGAAGTGCTCGGTGCTTGAGGCATCGTCCAGAGAACCCGCACCCAAATCCAGTGAACATCAATTCGCCGACGCAGATGCCGATCCCTTGCGCGAAGACCCCAAAAAGGTAAATGCCGCCAGCAGTGTGACAAAGAGATTCGCCACCGTAATGACAGCAGAAAACCCAAGCGTGACCGCTGTCGAACCCAGCGGAGTATTCAGCCAGGATGACACACTTCCGGCCAGCCGATATACGCCAGTGTCAACCGACAACGAACCGCGAACCCAGAAGTAATAAGCAATGCACAGCAGCAATGCGAATGTATCCCTGCTTGTCAGTGAGCGAAAACTCAATCCTTTTGCCCCCGCCCAATAGCGCTGAGCCGCCGCCAGCAGAGAAATCACCAGGAAGTAAGCAACGGCCCAGAAAAAATACGGATCGTAGTAGGCGGGAGAGCGACCCACAATCGATTCAAACACGTCCCGCTTCGCGCGGGTCGAATAAAAGAGGTCCATCGTGATCAGGTTTGCCGGATCCCTCTGAATCATTGCCGCACGCGCCACTGCGACAAATGGACTTGCGGGGTAACGCGAAATCAGTTCGGCAAAGGCCAGGGTGGCTCCCACGTTTTGCTTACCCTCGATTTTCTGGATGCCTTCCTGAAACAGGTTGCCGGAGCGCACCAGAAACTGCGCTACCCAGGCCAGCAGGGAGACGAAGACGATCAACAGGATGAGTTTTTTCATGAATGCAGATGGGAGGGGACCTGCGAACACCGAATGCGCTTTGCGGGGAAATTCAAGCCCGAATCCTGAAACTCACACCACCGCTGGCAGAGTCGGAGCACACGCCTGCACGGCAAGGAGCACCTGGATCCGGGTACTTTGAATTATTCCCATGTTGAAATCAGCATTTTTGCCAAATTTCACTACGGATTTACTCTCACTGCTCTCGGACTGAAACGCTCAGAGCAGGTCCTCACGCTGCTGAGCCTGAATAGCGGTGAGCGCGATGGTGTAGATGATGTCGTCGACCAGTGCCCCGCGCGAGAGGTCGTTCACCGGTTTGTTCAACCCCTGCAGCATGGGACCGATCGAAATCACGTTGGCCGAGCGCTGCACGGCTTTGTAAGTCGTATTGCCCGTGTTCAGATCGGGAAAAATGAAAACATTAGCCTTGCCGGCAACCGGGCTGTCTGGTGCCTTCTTCGCCGCAACATCAGCTGTCGATGCTGCATCATACTGCAAGGGACCATCAATGAGCAGGTCGGGGCGCAACTCCCGCACAAGACGGGTCGCTTCCACCACTTTGTCCACATCCTTCCCGGAACCTGAACCAAGCGTACTGTAGCTGATCATGGCGATCGAGGGTTCCATGCCGAAGGCCTTGGCCGACTCCGCACTCTGGATCGCAATATCGGCCAGTTCCTCAGCATCGGGGTCGGGATTGATCGCACAGTCCCCATAGACCAGCACCTGCTCAGGCAGACACATGAAAAAGATCGATGAGACGATCTTCGCTTCCTTATGGGTCTTGATCAGCTGCAATGCCGGACGCACCGTATTGGCAGAGGAATGCACCGCACCGGAAACCAGGCCATCCACTTCCCCGAGTGCTAGCATCATCGTTCCGAGCACCACGTTGTCCGAGAGGTGATCCTTGGCAATCTCTTCGGTCATGTTCTTGTGCTTGCGCATCTCAACCAAAGGTGGAACATACTTGGCAAGCACCTTCTCGGGTTCGATGATTTGCAATTCATCCGGGATCACGACACCGAGAGCCTCAGCCTGTGCCTGAATCTCGCTCTCAACACCAAGCAGGATGCAATCACTGATACCGCGCAGCTGGCACGAAATCGCCGCCTGAATCGTGCGCGGCTCATTGCCCTCGGGCAACACAATACGCTTGCGACGCGACGACGCCCGTCGCGCAAGCATGTGCCGAAAGGCCGCTGGCGAAAGCCGGGTTTTCACTGCTGTGGCAAGGGCTTTTCGTATCCACCCTCCATCAATGGAGCGCGCAACGAGGTCCATCGCCTTGTTGATGCGTTCGCTGTCATCCGCCGGAATTTCCGGGTTCATTTCTGTCAATGCCTTGGCTGTTTGAAAAGAAGTCAGATTCACACGCAACACGGGCAATCCGGTATCCCATGCCTTGCGGCAGAACTTGAGCACACGCTCGTCGGGCTCCATGTCGCCCGTGAGAATCAACCCCGCAATTTGCGCACCATTCACCGCAGCCATGGCGGCGGCCACGATGATTTCATTGCGATCCGAAGGGGTCACCAGCAAGTTGCCCGTTTTCAACACCCAGAGCATGTTCGGGATCGAACGGGCGCACAGTTCGATGTTGCGCACACGTCGGTTTTCCATCTGCCCCTCAAACAGGGGGGTGGCGTGGATGAGCTTTGCCACATCCTTGGTTCGCGGAGCGAGCAGATCCTTGGCATACGGAACAATGCCGATAAGATCGAGTTCGCGTCGTTCAAACACCGGACACTGGTTCTTCAGTTGTCGAGCCATGGCATCGATGCTCTCCGAAAGCGGACGATCCGCCACAATCTCGAGCGCTGCCTTGTTGATGATCGATCCCACCACACTTCCCTGGTATTCCAAAACCGCGATTTCGATCTGCCGGTTCAGTTCTTCAGGACTGCAATCATGCAGTTGCGAGACCAAAATGACTTCCGCACTGAGGGTTTGCACAATGCGTTTGTTGAGCATTGCGCCCATGGGAAAATCTTCCGTCTGCAGCAGTCCTTCCACCACCATGACATCAAATCCCTGCGCAGCCTGATTGAAGCGCTGCACGATCTGCTCCATCAACAATTCGGTGCGGTCTTCGCTGATGTAGCTTCGCACCTCGGAAAGCGGCATGGGGTCAGGGGGAACAACTGCAGTCTCCGAGGCAATAAATCGCGTCGAACAATCTTCCGTGTCACCACGACTGTGCAGGGGTTGTGAGATCGGTTTGAAGAAACCAACCCGAACTCCCTGGCGATCCAGTGCGCGAAACAATCCGATGGAAATGGTTGAAAGCCCTACTTTGGCTCCAGTGGGAATCGTGAGAAGAATGTGATTCATGGTCGTTGTAAATGGGTTGCAGGTGTGCAGTATTCGACTGGAAGGCGTCAGCGGGCACGCAAGGTTTCAGCGGTCTCCATGGCGATCATCAGTTCTTCGTTAGTGGGAATGACGTAAACCGCTACCGGACTGTCCGGAGGGCTGATGCGGCCATCCGACTCACCGCCATGCGTGGCATTCGCAACTGGATCCACTTGCACTCCGAGAAATCCGAGGCGTCGTACCACAGCCTCACGCAGCCAGGGATTGTGCTCGCCAATGCCACCTGTAAACACGATGGCATCGCAGTGATCCAGCGAAGTGCGAAGTGCTGCGAGGGATTTTGCCAGGCGGAAAACCAACACATCCAGCGCAATCTGCGAACGCTCGTGCCCCTTTTCGGCGGCATCCACCAGCTCCCGCATGTCATTGGAGAGGCCTGAGAGGCCGAGCAATCCGCTCTTTTTGTTCAAAATCGCATCCACTTCTTCGATGGAATATCCCTTTTCCCGACATAAAAAACCATGGATGCTCGGATCAATATCACCGCAGCGCGTGCCCATCACAAGCCCCTCGAGCGGGGTGAGTCCCATCGTGGTGTCCATGCTCTTGCCCGCCTGGGCTGCGGTTGCGCTCGACCCGTTGCCAAGGTGGGCCGACAAAATGGAGGTGCTTTGCAGGGGCTTCCCAAGCCGCCGTGCCGCTTCACGATAGACGTAGTGGTGACTGGTTCCGTGAAAGCCGTAGCGCCGCACTCCCAATTCCTCGTAAAACTCGTAGGGCAGCGCATAGAGGTAGGCCTCGCGTGGGATGCTCTGGTGGAACGCAGTATCAAATACTCCCACATGCGGAATGTCACCGAACACTTTTCGGGCCATGCGAATGCCAGTCAGGTTGGCAGGATTGTGAAGCGGAGCCAGGTGATTGCAGGCCTCCACCTGCTCCATCATGGCCTCGTCGATCACGGCAGATGCCTTGAATTTTTCCGCACCATGGACCACACGATGCCCAATGGATTGAATCTCGATGCCCGCCAACAAGCGCTCCGCAATCGCGTGCAATGCATCCTCCAGGGTAGCTCCTGCGTGCAGGAAATCCTCAACAGTTCTGCCATCTTGCGTCCACTTGAGACGCGGTTTTGCCCCACCCAGGGGTTCCGCAACACCCTTGAGCAGGCAGTCGTGACGGGCGGTGTCAAAAACCGCAAATTTCAACGACGAACTGCCGCAGTTAATAACCAGTGTATTCTCTGACATGTTTCTCCAAGTATAATAGCTTCTCCTGCACCCCTTCCCAGCGGGTGGATTTTCAGAAACGCGTCCCCTGAAGCTACAGGAAAACTAATCCCGATTGCAATCCATTAAACACCTGCTAATGCTGACATCACGGAATGCACGCCAAATCACTCTCACATGGAGTCGACCATCGTGCTTCGTGCTCCGTAAATTTCCGGTAGTGGATTCGCATATTTCCCTTTTTGTTCGTTTCAAAAGCACAAAGGACCTTTACAATCCGCCTGAAAATTGAGAACAATCGCCGCTTCATGACACTCTTCTTTGCCACGCTTTTGGTTGCCCTGCTGCTCATCGGACTCGGCACTTTTCAACTGGTCGCTGCCGACCGGGCACAACGCACGGCAGTTCGCATGTTGCGCTCAAAACCTGCTGCCGTGGTACTGCTCGGCATCGCAACTGCGTGGTTCGTCTGGAAACTGACGCAGCTCGGCGCACCCGATTTCGGGAATTACAAGCACTGGCTGATCCTGCTGTTCATCGCAACCTCCGTTCTTTCCTATTTTTTCATCCCGGATTTTCTGGCCGTTCGCGGACTCGCAGCACTGTTGTTGCTCAGCTCAGATGCAGTGCTCGACGCCGCCTACATGGAACCCCCGACCACTCGTCTCTTTCTTGTCGGTTTCATCTATGCAGTGATTGTAGCATGCATGTATCTCGCCTCACTGCCCTATCGACTCAGGGACTTTTACGAATGGCTGTTTCGGAAACCCTATCGCCCGCGCATATTGGCCGTCTGCTCACTGGCTTATGGTCTGTTGCTCGGGTGGATCGCCTTCACCTACTAAGCAACCGGCTCGCATGACCTGTATCGCAGCAGCCATTCCCCGAAACGGAATCATCCTCATCCTCTGTGGACCCGCTGGCAGCGGAAAAACCACGCTCTGCGATCAAATGCTCGCCCAGTTCGGGAGCCTCAAGCGCATCATCACCGCCACCACACGCAAACCCCGACCCGGGGAACGCCATGGCGAGCACTACTTCTTCTTTACCGAGGCCGATTTTAAAGAACACATCGAAGCGGGTGCTTTCTACGAACACGCCAAGGTGCACGGTCGCCACTACGGAACCTTAAAATCAGAGGTGCAGGCACAACTCAACGCCGGAAACGACATCCTGCTCAACATCGATGTACAGGGTGCTGCCAGCTTTCGGGAGCATGCCACCCACGACCCCCTGCTCGCCTCACGCCTGCGCACCATTTTCATCCGCCCCGAAAGTGTTGAAGTGATCCGGGAACGCCTGCGCGATCGACAATCCGACTCGGAAGCCGAAATTGAGCGTCGCCTGCAGACCGCCCTTCAGGAACTGGCAACGGCGGAATCCCACGACTACATCCTGCCCACGTCCACACGTGAGCGTGATTTTGAATTGATGCGCAGCATCTACCTCGCCGAAAAGCACCGCGTCGTGCGGCTTCCCTGACACTCTCGAAGCACCAGTGCTTTTCCTGGTGCTGGCCCGAGACACCTTTTGGAATGCCAGCCGTAGCCTTGGCGAAGAATGGTACCCAGGAAGGGACTTGAACCCTTACGCCTTGCGGCACTAGATCCTAAGTCTAGCGTGTCTGCCAATTCCACCACCTGGGCACAGGTTGTTGCGTAGCCCACCACGCTAGGAATTGCAGGACTCAGATCAACGCAAAAATCCGAGTTTTCTTGAACAGTCGGCTCGATTGCATCACATTGCCCGGTTTTTCGCATTTCACAACCCGCCATGTCATCAACCCACATCCAGTCACCCGAGCGTGCTCTTGCAACTCTGCCGCCACCGTTGGTGACTGGCACCATTCCCACTGCTCTGGCCCCCATGCAGGATGTGACCACGCTACCCTTCATGCGCGTGCTCAAAAAGTATGGGGTGCCCGACACGTTCTTCACCGAATACTTCCGGGTCTATCCCAACTCCCGACTCGACAAACACATCCTGCAATCGATCACTGAAAGCGAGACGGGGCGCCCGGTCGTGGCACAGTTGCTCGGCAACAGTCTTCCCGATATTCGACGCATTGTTCGCGCCCTCGAGCCTTATCCCATCGCTGGAATTGACCTGAACGTCGGTTGCCCCGCCCCTAAGATTTACAAAAACCATGCGGGCGGTGGACTGCTACGCAACCTTGACCTGCTCGACTCCATTCTCGGCACCTTGCGCGACAGTGTGCGCCATGGCACGTTTTCCGTGAAAATCCGAGTGGGATTTGACTCCTTTGAACCTTTTGAACCGACTCTGGCTCTTGTCGAAAAACACGGGGCAGACCTGCTCACCATCCATGCCCGCACCGTCGCCGAGTCCTATCGCGGAGAACCACACTATGACCTCATCCGACACGCGGCCAATTCGCTGCGCTGTCCCGTCTACGCCAACGGCAACATCACCTCTGCCGCGAAGGCACGTCACGTGGTGGATAGCACGGGTTGCGCAGGTGTGATGATCGGACGCTCTGCCATTCGCAATCCATGGATCTTTCGCCAGATTCGGGAATTCTCGAAGGGTGAACCCATTTTCCAGCCAACGCTTGCCGATGTGCATGCCTACATCCGTGATCTCTTCGAAATCTGCTGTGGCGGTATCGAACGCGAGCGTTCCGCGATCAATCACCTCAAAAAGTTTGTCAATTTTGTGGGTCAGTCCGTGGACCCGCGCACGCGATTCATCAAGGCCATGCGACGCTGCCACACGGAAACTGAGTTTTTTGAAGTTTGCGAAGAACACTTGCTTGCAGATGGAAACGCCCAACTGCCGTTCTCCATCGAACCCTATTCGGGTGTGGTCGCCCGTCCCAACTGCGAAGATGGCAGTGTGGTCAAAATTGAGCCGTGCCGCTTGTAAACCCTTGCCCCTGCAGCAAGCAGATCGGTTGCAGGCAGAGTTCACGAGAAGTTCAAAACTTTTGAGTTTACGCTATCGAGTGGGCATGCGATGTTCGTCGACTATCCATCCACCGCATCATGGACCGCCAGCTACAAGTCGAACTCGGGAGTCGTTCGTATCCGATCTGCATCGGACGGGATCTCCATGTCGAAATTCAATCCAGGATTTCTGAATTGCGCGCGCGGAATCGTCCGATCGCGCTGATCACCGATTCTGAAGTTGCCCGGTGCCAGGAACCCTTCCTCAATGCCTGCTTTCGCGACGTTCCGCGATGGGAATTGCCTGCAGGTGAGGTCAATAAAAACCTGCACCCGTTTATTGAGGCACTCGAGTTTCTCGCTCAGCAGGGATTCGACCGTTCCACGGTTCTGTTTGCAGTGGGAGGGGGTGTCGTTGGCGATTTTGCGGGTTTTGTTGCCGCGAGTTTCATGCGCGGAATTGAGTTTGTGCAAGTCCCCACCACTCTGCTTGCCATGGTGGACAGCTCTGTCGGAGGGAAAACGGGAGTCAATCTGAAAGCGGGTAAAAATCTGGTCGGGGCCTTCCATCAACCCTCAGCCGTCTACATTGACCTTTGCAGACTTGAAACACTGCCTGTGCGCCAGTTCAACGCAGGCATGGCCGAAATCATCAAAGCTGGACTGCTGGCAGACCGCGAGTTCTTCGAACAGCTCGAATCCATGGACCGGCTGCACGCATCCTCTCCGGAGCTGGTTTCCGTCATCGCACGCTCATGTGAAATCAAGGCACAAGTTGTTGCATCCGATGAGCGGGAATCCGCCAGCAGTGGGGGTCGGGCACTGCTCAACCTCGGCCACACCTTTGGTCATGCCATCGAGCAGGTAACGCAATACCGCAGCTACCTGCACGGGGAAGCCATTGCGATCGGGATGCGCATGGCCTGCGAACTGTCAGAACATCTCAACTTGATAACGACTGCAGACACTCAACGGGTCATTGGCTTGCTGCAGCGCTATGAGCTGCCCGTATGCCTTGAGCCATCGCTTTCCATTGACGCATTGATGACCGCAATGGGTCGCGACAAAAAGAAACGGGAAGGCAGCCTGAAATACGTGGTGCTGAAACAACTCGGGAACGCGGCAACACAAGCTGACGTGGACGCCACACTCATTGAGCGTGCACTGCAAAAGGGTGGAGCGATCTGACGGAACGATGAACACCAAACCGAGCGCGCGAAGTTCGTTGATTTGGTGGATCATCGCATCCGTCGCATTCCTGCGCCTGCTCTACGCCATTGCCTTCCCTCTGGATTTGTCCGGAGATGAAGCATACTACTGGGATTGGGGACGCCGATTGTCCTGGGGATATTTCAGCAAACCCCCACTGATCGCATGGCTCATGGCACTCGCGGGTTGGTTGGGAGGTCAAACTGACACCGGCATCCGCATCATGGCAGCTTTGCTCGGAACTGGAAGCCTGCTGTTCTGCTACCTGCTTACCCGGCAACTCTGGGGGCGATCAGCCGCTTTCTGGGCCGTGTTGCTCACCGTGGCTTCCCCTGGCAATGTAGCGCTGAACCTCATTCTCACCATCGATGCTCCCCTGGTGTTTTTCTGGAGTGGAGCGCTCTTCTTTTTTTACAACCTCATCCACAACCGACGCTATGTCCGGTTGTGGTGGGTGCTCACCACGGTTTTTCTTGGACTTGGACTGTTGAGCAAGCAAATGATGCTGGCGTTTTACCCCATGGCCATCGCCTATCTGGCCAATCAACCGGAAACCCGCCCCCTGCTCCGTCACCGCTCGCTGATCAGCGCAGCACTGTTATCCCTGAGCTTCCTGCTTCCCACGCTGTGGTGGAATGCGACACATGAATGGATCACGCTTGCCCACACACAGCACCATTTCGAAGGAAAATCGATTTCCCTTCTCGGCATTCTGAGCCGGGCCGGAGAGTTTCTGGGTTCACAAATCGGACTGCTCTCCCCGGTAACCGCATTTGCGATCGCGCTACTGGGTCTGCAGTCGATGCGCTCTTTCCGATTGCTCGAAGCAAAGGCGCGCTTCCTCGTGATATTCAGTGTGCCCGGCCTCATTCTCGTTTGCCTGTTGTTGTTGAGGCAGGGCATCAACGCCAACTGGCCCGCTGTGTTTTACTGCGGATTTTTCTCCCTGCTGGGGGCTGCAGTCGCTGGCTCACCAGGATTGCCAGAGCACTGGAGACGCCACTGGCCGCGCTGGGGTATCCCCGCAGTTGCGACTGGCGTTCTCTTTGCTCTGTTTACCGCAGCCATTCCCTTTCTACTGCAATGGACGGAGCGCACCGGATCAAAACTGGATCCGTTGGTTCGCCTTCAGGGTTGGTCGGAACTTGCTCACGAACTGCAGCGCTACCGGGAATTGCACCAACATGCACTCACCGATCCATTTCTCCTGACTACCGGGCACCGCTACACGACCTCGCAACTGGCATTTTATCTCGTAGATCAGCCGAGAGTCTTCCGCTGGCCTTCGGAGCCGGGGGCCGTGGAGTCGCAGTATGAAATCTGGGGTTTTGATCCTGAGCTGCAAGGTCGGGATGCCTTGATTCTTGCCTCTGGCGATGTCCCATTGCTTCCCGAAAGTCTCTACTCGCACTTTGTTTCTGTCCGGCAAGTGGACACGCTGGAAATCACCATCGGCGATCATCATTCCCGCAGCTACTCTCTTTACATCGCGAAGTCCTTTCAATTACGCTGATGCCTGTTTGAGATCTGTCATGAGCTTCTCCGCGCGCAGTTTTGCATCCATGCACTCCGCATTGCCGGCGGTAGAAAACACCTGCGAACTCAGCCGAACCATTGTGGTGCCATTCTACAACGAGGCAGCATGTGTCGAAGCAGTATTGGCCGAAATCCGCAATGCCCAGCCCTCTGCCGAAATCATCGCTGTGGATGACGGCAGCACCGATGGCACCTGGCAACACATTCAATCACGCTGCGATGTCAGGGGACTGCGACTCGATCAAAACTGCGGACAAAGCGCGGCCATCTATGCGGGCATGCTTCATGCAACGGGCAGCGTCATCGTGCTGATGGACGGTGATGGTCAGAACGATCCAAGCGATATTGATGCCCTGATCGCAGAACTCACTCATGCAGATGTAGTGGTGGGTTATCGTGCAAACCGCCAAGACAAGTGGAGCCGTCGTACAGCGTCACGCATCGCCAATCGCATCCGTCGCATTTTTCTCGTCGACGGAGTGCGTGATACTGGCTGTTCACTGAAGGTATTTCCAGCCTGCTGTGTGGAGCTGCTGACACCGTTCAACGGTCTACACCGCTATCTGCCTGCCATTTTCAACCGTGCGGGACTCCGCATCCGGGAAGTTCCAGTGAACCACCGTGCCCGCACTCTTGGTAAATCCAAATACACGAACTGGGATCGTGCGATTCGCGGGGTCTATGACCTGATTGGCGTTGCCTGGCTGTTAAGACGGAAGATTCACTTTCCGCGCATTCAAACCTCACATTTTGAGACACATGCATGAGACACTGTTTAACATCAATCTCTTTGGAACCGAGTGGGTGGTAACCGGATGGAAACTCGTAGGTTATGCGGGTGTCAGCATGTTTGCCGGTCGCTGGATCGTGCAGGTGGTTGCCTCGTCCCGAAACAGCGCCGTCACCATCCCCCGACTCTTTTGGTACATGAGCCTGCTGGGATCACTGCTCTTGCTCACCTACTTCATTCTGGGCAAAAACGACTCGGTCGGCATTCTTTCCAATCTGATGCCGAGTGCCATTGCGGGCTATAATCTCTTTCTGGATATTCGAAACGCTCATCGGTTGAAAAAAAAGCCATCGCCCATCCATCCCTAGCATTCAACCTTTTCATTCATCGCGACACAGCCCATGTCATCCTCACTTCGATACACCGGAAAACTCTTCCGCACGACCTTTCGTGAAATCCGCCAACGTCCCTGGATTCACATTGCGATACTACTGGTCATTCCTTTGCTCACGAGTCAGACCATGCACCATGATCGTGCATGGCTCGAACGCATCCATTTTGATGAAGTCGGATTTGCTCAACTGCATGCATTTGCAGGGCAGGTCAGTCACTACTCTTCCTTTCTCTACACACCGTTGCTGTATTGTGCGGTCATCTGGTCGGTTGGATGGCTCCGCAGGAACCCCCAGCTCAAACGCGCGGCACTGATCTGCATGGTTGCCGCTACCACCGGAGGAATCCTGGTCAACGCGCTGCGTCCCAGTTTTGCGCGACCCCGCCCTCGTGCGGAGATCGAAGACCGATTTTATTGGTTCGATGTGAGCACGAACATGCAGAGCTTCCCTTCAGGTCATGTCATGTCCAATATGTCGGGTGCGGTTGCACTGAGCATCGTGCAGCCCTGGCTCGGGGTTCCCTATGTACTGCTCACCACCGCTTCGGCTTGGTCCCGTATGCAACGCCTGGCTCACTACCCAACCGATGTGGGAGTCGCAGCAATACTTGGCACCGGCATCGGCATCGCCTTTGCGAGAGGTGCCATGGTCATGAGGAGGGAAGAGGATCCATTGGAAACAGCACCAAAATCTTCGACCATCGCATCCGGGCGAAATTGATGCCTTCCACAGGCAGTACCACATGGGTGCCCTGCGCCAGTGACCGAAGATCGATTCCGATTTCTCTGTGCGCTTCAGGAGCTTTTCCGTTCCAGCCTTCCTGAATCAGCCCCTCGATTGTATACTCCCTTTCGAGGATCACATAGCAGGTCTTCCGAGCCTGTTCGCTCTGGAACTCCGCTTCAAGTTCAGCGGGTTCAACGTCAAAATCCCATGTTCTTCCGGTATAAAATACGAGACTTGGCTCTTCAAATCCGATACCCACGGTCCGCGAGGTTTCGGGCAGTTCTTCAAGCATGCTTGCAACCGGAATTACCGGAGAAAGTGATCGCATCGCTGTCGCAAGCAACAAATGGGTCAAGGACACAAGCACCATCAGAGAAATCGTTGCCCAGACCACCCGGAAGCGAACTGCCACTACCAGAGCATTTAGCAGAAGGAGAAGGAACAGCATTGCACCGAGCGCAGCTTTGACGCCGTCTAGCTGCAGGTGCGATCCGAGTACCCAGATCAGTCCGGCCGTGAGCAGGCATTCAAAGAACAGAACATACCCCCAGAACCACCGATTCCCCAGGTTCCCCCATTCCAAATCCTCCCGGTCGAAACTGGCCATGATCCAGATCAGCAATGCGGGAAAGGCTGGCAATACGTAGTGGGGCAGCTGAGTGGAATAAAACAGAAAAACCAGATAAGGACTCAGGAGCCAGGAAACCAGGAATGCACTCAGCGGATTCCAATCCGAACGCAGATGCTTCAGCCGCTTGCCCAGCAATGCCATCCATGGGAAGAGACTGATGAAGGTCGTCAATAGATAGTAACCGGGAATCACCCAACGCTCATTAAACGCCTCCAACCCTCGATCCACTACGTGTTTGCCCACGCCCACCTTCCAAAAAAGTCCATCCGTTGCGAGCAGCGCGGGAATTCCCCAGGCAGCAATCAACATCAGGGAAACCAACAGCCCCGAGACCGGGCGCAGTTCCTTCCAGTTGAGCGGATGCCGCCACCAGACCCAGCGATAGAGCAGTAAGGTGACCAGCGGTATTGCGATCGCAATCGGTCCTTTAGCGAGAAATCCGATGCCAAGCGACAGATACAAGAGCCAAAACCAGCCCCGGTGTGCTCTGCCGTTCCCCCGTTCCCGAACGAGTTCATACAGCGCCCAACAGGCATAAAATACTGCGGCGATCATGGGCATATCCGCCAACGCAAGCCGACCATGCTGGAGAACCTGAAAACAGGTGAGCCAGGCAAAACCCGCAAACCAGCCCACTCTTGCATTAAAATGGCGGCGACCCATCAAATAGATGCCAATGGCAACCAGCAAACTTGCCACGACAGAATGCAGGCGTGCGGCAAACTCGGAAACCGAAAACAAATGATAGTGCAGGCGCATCCACCAGTAGGTCAGGGGAGGTTTGTCAAAGCGGTATTGCCCGTTGAAGTACGGCACCACCCACTCCTGTCGCTCCATCATTTCCACCGTAGCCTGACTGAAGCGCGGTTCATCACGATCCAGAAGGGGCATTTCCCAGATTCCTGGCAGCAGCGCAACCACGCCCGCTACCAACAGCGTCAGCAAACCCCATCGTTCCATGCATCGGGAATTGTTCAGCGTCATGCGCATACTTGTTTGAAGCAAATCCACAGCGGCAAGGAAAGCCCATTTGCGGATATTTCACAATCGTCCCGAATGCCAAGAGAAGATTTGAAAGGTTTCCATTTCGAACGAAGTCCCCCAAACGGCGGTCCCAATGCAATGAAAAGATCTCCTCCTCCAACCTGGCACGCGCCTGGCTGGTAGGTTCTCTCATCAACCATCATCACACATGTATCACAACCCAATCCAGGTCTCCGAAGAACTTCTTCCCATCGTCAACGCCAAGGACGAGGTCATTGGCACTGAAAAGCGCGGAATCATTCACCAAAAACGACTGTTGCACCGTGCCGTTCACATCCTGCTCTTCAATGCATCCGGTCAGATCTACCTGCAACGCAGGTCGCTCAATAAGGATGCTGCCCCCGGCAAATGGGACAGCTCGGCATCGGGACACGTTGACCCAGGGGAGAGCTATTTCGTCGCTGCCAAGCGCGAGTTGAGTGAAGAACTCAATCTGCTGGGCGCACCCAAGCTGACCGAAGTCGCAAAACTTCCGGCCAGTCGCCAAACCGGGATGGAATTCACCATGATCTACCAGACCTATTCCGACGAAACTCCAGACCCCAATCCACACGAGATCATGGAGGGTCGCTGGATCCTGCCCGAGGATCTGGATACTTGGATGGAGTCTGAACCCAAGGTCTTCGCAGGGTGCTTCAGGCTCGTTTGGAAGACCTTCCGCAAATCCATTACCCACTCCGTGCATCCGGACACACCTGAACCTTCAATAGCCTGAGCATCCAGGTTCGCTATGCGCAAAACCGATTGCATTTTCCCACAGAGCCGCCACACTTAACGGTTCGCCCATCATGATCTACGACCGACCCTACATGAAAGCCAGTTACACCAAGCCCCGTGGCTTGGGTGTCATTCCCTGGTTGCTCATCTCGCTGATCGTCGTGTTCATGATGCAAAACATCATCCGCATTTTTTTCGGACCTGCAGTTTATCAACACGCCGTTCTCGATTTTTTTGTGTTGAGCAGTCCGGTGATCGGGCAGGGCAAGATCTGGACCTTGCTGACCTATGCATTTTTGCACGATACGAGCAATATCCTGCACATACTCGGCAACATGCTGGGCCTGTTTTTCATCGGACGCATGGTGACTCGCATTTTTGGGGACCGCGCTGTTGTGGAGGTGTTCATTCTGTCATCCCTGTTGGGGGGACTGCTTGCACTGCTGGTTCACTTGAATGACCAGGCGATCATCCTGGGCGCATCCGGTGCGCTGATGGGGTTGCTTGCTCTGTTCTGTCTCGCTCGCCCCAATGAAGAGATCACCCTGCTGCTGTACTTTATTTTTCCGGTTACGCTCAAGCCAAAATGGGTGCTCTGGGGTACTCTGGCCATTTCACTGCTTGGTTTGCTCTTTCATGAAATCCCCGGAACCAACCCGGTAGCCCATTCAGCTCACCTTGGCGGAATTCTGGGCGGGTATCTCTACTTTTTGCTGGTTTCCAAGGGAAAAACCCTTCGCAACCTCGCCCCCAAAGTCACCTTCAAAACCACCACGTCGACTCCACCTCCCCAACCCCGCAAACCCAAAATCAGCTACTCCGTCAACTTCGAGAGCAGGGACAAGTTGAAAGCAGAGGTGGATCGCATCCTGGACAAGATCAACTCGCTCGGGTTCGGTTCGCTTACCCAGGAGGAGCGGGAAACTCTCGACAAGGCCAGAGATTTGCTGCGCAAGTAGCTTCCAGTTGGAATTCCTGAGAGAGAACCACGGCAGCCGTCGTTCTCACTCATCCTCAAAGATGACGTTCACGGGTATCTCATCCAACAGATCACCTGCAAGCTGACTGGTTTCCACCACTACACCACTGAGGCGGTTCCGCAGGACAAAATAGGAAATCATGGAAGGAATTCCGACGACCAATCCGGCTGCCGTTGTGATGAGCGCCTCTCCGATGTCTCCTGCCAATAGCTCGGGCCGACCCATGCCGCCCTGCCCAATGGTCTGAAAGGCACTGATCATGCCGCTGACCGTGCCCAGCAGCCCGATCATCGGTGCAACCGCTCCGACCACATTGAGGTAATTCACCCATTGTGCGACAGCATTCTCCTCCGCTTCAAGATGTTCCACAAGTGTTGCCTCTGCCTTGCCTCTGTTCATTTCGGGCACATCCGCCCGAATGCGTTGCAGGGACTTCACCATCACTCTGGACAAAACCGTATCGTTTCTGCCCAACAGTTCCATCGCCTCCGAAATGCGAAATTGTCCCAACAGTTCCATACCTGACTCCCGCACCTCGGTGGGAATGAATTTGTGACGCGCTGTTTCCTTCCACGCATAAAACATCAGAAACAGCATTCCCAGAGAACACATTCCAAGGGGATACATGGCCCACCCTCCCTGTTGAATCATTCCCCACAGGCTGAGGCTTCCCTCAACGGTGGGTTCTTCATCCCCCTGAGCTACTGCGTTGCATAGGGGCAGTGCGCTGAACATGAGGATTCCAAAGAGTTTCTTGAGAGCATGGATTCTGAATTTCATAAGTCGAAGAAGGGTGTTGCTGGAGAAAGGATTCATTCTGCTGGGAGCACAGTCCCCGCAGAATGAAAAGCAATGCGAGGGACAGGAAGCACGTCGATAGCATGCTCGGGCGATGAATCCGGTGAAAGAAAAGCATTGAATTCATGCTTGCGTAACTGCTCCGACGCTTGCGCTCGCCAGTCCATGCTGCTCCATACTTGCATCCAGTGACGGAGGTAAGGAGGCAGGTCCCGCGCTTCATTCCCAATCGCCACGCCCGTGCGATAACGGTGGGCATCTTCGATGCGCTTCAATCGCAGTGAAGCGAGAGACGCAAGCAGGGAGGCATGTCGAACCGATGCGGCATCGGGCTGTGCATGGAATATCAGTGCATGCACGGCACAGCGCAAGGCAGACAGATCCCTGTTCTGCTGCAGATAAATCACGCCCAGGGCAATCCACTCGAGCGATACATGCCCCGGATTCGAACTGGATTCAATGCGTTGCCGCGCCAGCGCCTCTGCCTCGCTCCACAGTGACAGATTGAGGTAGCAACGAAGCAGACTTTGGGCAAAGCGCTCACTCAAAACGGTATGTTCAAGATGGGGATGTACGCCCCGCAAAACACCCAGCGCATCCGAAGGCCTTGTGGCTTCCGCACTTTCAGCCCACTGCAGATAAGGTTCGATTTGCGCCAACTCCATCACTGGAAAGAACGGTGATCGCTGCTCATACAGTTCCCAAAGGACTTTCATCGCCAACTCGTGCTCAGTCCCACCGAGCAACTCCATGGCCTGCGATAGAATCGGCTCACCCGCAAATCGAACTTCTGACACTTCAGGCCAACGCAGTTCCACCTCAACCTCGCCATGATCTCCCACTTTTTGAAGTAAGACACAACCATCCTGGATCGATCCGTGATACCGTCCGCGGAAATGAGTGCCGTTGCTTCGCACGACTTCAACATCAGCCAACTTCAACATCCGTGCTCGCTGCAAGAACGCTTCATTCCCGTGTTCCAGTGCCAACACAGTCCATGCGTCAGAGATAAAAGCTATGCCCACTGCAATTGCAAAACGACTCCAATTCATCGGGAAACCTCCAATCCGGATCGGGTCCATTCTGAATCATCCTCCTCCAAAGACTCTGTCCCGCTCGAAATCGAAACGTAGTCCTGCAATCGATTCACCTGTGCGGCAGCTTCACGATGTTGCGGGAATTCAACCAAATCCTCCTGAGACAGAAGCTCTTGCCAGGTGCGGAGGGCAGCATGCAGGTCTCCACGTTCTTCAAACAATTGCGCGCTGCGCGCATAGGCCTCGGCAACCAACTCCCGTTCGGCGCGATGCAGGGTGTAAATGCGTTGATAGTAGGCAATCGCCTTCGCAGTTTCAGCTCCAGAAACGTGCCATTCTGCCAGTGCTTGCAGCGCCAATACCTGCGTGTGTCCACCCGCATCCCTGCTTCGCAAAATCTCTTCCAGAACTGCTTTGCACTGGTCCCGCTGCCCCAGTTGCTGCAAGATCCGCGCATGCAGCAGCTGTGCTTCAAATCGTCGTTCATGCTGGGGTGTCTGCCGCTGAAACTGGATGAGCCAATGATTCGCATCCTGCCATCTTTGTTCATCGACAGCGCGTCTTCCCATTCCGAGAAACGCCAGTGCCCGGGATGCCGAGCGCGGATAGCGCTGCAGCAGTTCCCTCAAGTAAGGTTCACCCGCTTCAAATCCGTCCTGAATCAGGGAAAACCCAATTTCCCCGAGTAACAGATCGTCCAATGCATCCATCGGCACCTTCAGACTGATCTCCTGTAAGGTACGGCGTGCGAGATCCTGCTGCTGCGTCCATCGCAATTGCAGTGCTTGAAACCCTTGAAGCCGCGCAGCTTCGGTCAGACGGCCCGCCTCTGTAGCGCGGATTTTTTGAGCTTCAATCCAGTGCCCAAAGGATTCGGCCTCGCAAAATTCGCCCCAATCCCCATCGACTGCCTGTACAGGTTCTGGAAGAGCCTCCGAGCGCAGCAACTCGTACAACGCCGGAAGTGCATTCAGGATCTCCGTAATCCCTCCGGCAGCTGGATCATTCGCCCAGCGATCAAGTGCATCAAGGTAGAGCTGCAGCGTTTCGGGTGCGCGCTGCTGTTGCTGCAATGCCCAGCCCAGCCAATAGAGGATTTCGCCCGCGCTGTCCGATATGTCAGTGCCTTCTTCATTCAGCCAGCTTCGAAAGTGTAATTCCATGGCGGCATAGTCTTCCATGGCCCGCAATACCTTTCCGATCTGGAGCTTCGCATATCGATACCAATGCCCATGTTCTGGAAGGATGGACTGGAACCGCTGCACGGCGAGTTCAAGTTCGCCATCGGCCATGGCAATATCACCCAACAACACACGAGCCTCCACGCTGGAAGCATGGTCGGGATAATCATTCAGAAACTCCGTCAGCACCTGCTTCGCTTCAGGCAGACGCTGACTGGAGTATTCCACGCGACCAAGACGGTACTGGAATTCAGGTGCCATCCAATGATCTGGATAGGTTGCCAACAGTTCCAGCAGCGATGCCCTGGCACGATCAAATGCATTCATCGCACCCAGAACCAATATCCTCCAATATGCTGCACGGACGCGCAGGGAGGTTCTCATGTCAGGCAGTGCAATCGCATAGTCGAGATCGCTCAAAGCATGCTCGAGTTGATGAACCTGCAGCCGAAGGTTTCCCCGTGTGACCCACCAGTCGGATCGGTCTCTGTGCTCGGGAAAGCGCTCAATCAAGTCCGAAAGCACCTTGATCGCAGGCTCTGCTTCTCCTGCCTCCTGGTAGGTGCGAGCCAGCAGATACAACGCCTTGGGCAGCAGCGCAGAATCCGGAAAATGGTTGGCAAACGCTTCGCAAAGCTGACGCGCTTCCCGCCACCGTTCAAAACCATGGCTCGCCAAAATCCAGTGGTACCACGCCTGCTCCCGAATTTCGACATCAAGTTCCGCAAGCGCCAGACTCCGGAAGATCACCCAAGCTTCTGTAAAATGGGACGCAAACAAGTGGCATCGACCACGTTTCAGCAGAAACACCGGCGTGTAGTCTTCGCCCTGTTCCAACTGAGACAAGCGCGCTTGCATTTGTGCCTGCAACTGGTGGTAGTGTGCACGCCACATCGGATTCGCATTGGCGCGAAGCTCCGATTCAGCGGAAGCCAGCACCGTCTGTAGTTGTGTGAGCTGCGATTTCTGTCGGGACACCAATTCCGTATACAACGGCACATGCGCGTATGCCCTCAGAGCTTTCTGCCACGCCTGCTGCGCCATGAAATAATCCCCTAGCTGAAGTGCACTGAACGCCAGGACTGCCTGCTCGGGCAAATCATCCATTTTCCATTGCCTTTCAAAGAGAAGTGTTGCCCCTTGCTCCCATTGAGCGCGATTCAAATGGTGCTGCAATGCCGCCACCCGCGCCCTGGCTTTCAGGTCGGCGCTTCCAGGTTCGGATTCAATTTGCCTCAACTCTTCCAGAGCCTCTGCTTCCCTCTCCTGTGACAACAATGTGATCATGCGCTCAAAGCGCATCAGAGAGCGTTCGGGATGCTGCGGAAAATCATCGAGAAAACGACGGTAAAGCGCATCAAGATCTCCTTCCTCTCGCGCTTGCCGGGTCGCCTGAATGAGTGCGATCAGAATCAGAGCCTCCTGAGGTTGTGCCTCATAACAGCAATCCAGGTAACGATTCAATACCTGCACTGCCATTTCAGGCTGACCGGAAAACAGTGCACTGACTCCGTACATGGGCAGCATCACCTGTTGAAAGCGGGAATCCCGAAACTCGGGTTCTCTCGCAAATTCCACCTCCAGTGCCTGAAACTGCTCGACTGCTTGCTGATGGTGCTGTTGCAAAAAGGACTCCCGAGCGACTGCAAAGCGCTGATTAAATGTGGTTGCACTTGCCTGGCCTGCCAAACTGCAGCCCAGCAGAATCGTGATGCGCATCACGGTCGCGCGCGATTGAATCGCCATGGAAACGGAGAAGAGGAGTTGAGGAGATTTAAAGTGGTCGGGGCGACTGGATTCGAACCAGCGACCCCCTGCTCCCAAAGCAGGTGCACTACCAGGCTGTGCTACACCCCGACACGAAGGAACCCAATGCATTCCAGAGTTTGTCCGAAATGTAAAGCGGGAAGATCGAAAAACAGCAGATTTGCCGGGATCATGCAACCTGAGACTGAAGGATTCTTGCTGAAATTCCGAAAGCGCTTTGACTCGCAACCCATGATGCAAATACTCAGCAGGCAAATGCAGCACGAACCCCACATCTGGAAAAAAACGGCGAGCACCCTGCACGCCGATTGTCGAATCTTCAAAATCCAAAAAGTTCGATTTCAGCATGAACTTCGGGCGACCAGTGGTGATTTTTATGTGATGGACACTCCGGACTGGGTACACGTCGTTGCTCTCACTCCTGATCAGCAGATCGTGATGGTGAAGCAGTTTCGCTTTGGCACTGAAAATCTCTCATGGGAAATTCCGGGAGGACTGATGGAGCCGGGAGAAAGTCCAGTGGAAGCAGGTCTGCGTGAACTACGCGAAGAAACCGGATACGTGGGTTCGTCCTGTGAATGCATGGCGAGCATCGCTCCAAACCCGGCAATTCAAAACAATCGCTGCCATTTTGTATTGGTTCGAGACGCCGTCCCACAGGAGAAATTGGACTGGGATGAGCACGAGGAAATATTGACCCAAACCCTCTCACTTGAAACTGCCGACAGCTGGGCACGGGACGGAACCATTTTTCATTCGCTGAGCATCACCGCCCTGTTCTTTCTGCAGCGCTTTTGCTGAGTTTGTTCGATCTCGGTATTCCTGTAACTGCCAACCCTAAGATCACCATGCACCCCCAAATCCTGCTTCCATTGGTGTTTTTGCTGGCAATTTGGTTTCCCGTGCTGGAAATCCTCGAACTCGAATGGCGGTTGAATGAGCAGTACCAATACGGGTATTTTGTTCCCTTTTTCACGCTCTACCTGCTCTACCTCCGCTGGGATGACCGTCCAGCTGCCGCTCCATCATCCGGCAGGAGTTGCATGCCAGTGTTGTTGTTGGGCACGCTGCTTTTTGTTCCGCTCAAGCTTGTCCACACCGCAAACCCCGACTGGCGTCTCATTTACTGGATCGCGACACTGCTGGCCACCAGTCTGACTCTGCTGTGGATTCATCAGATCGGTGGTCGTCGGTGGGTGCGCCATTTTGCACCGGCCCTTGCGATGATCCTGTTTGCGGTTCCGTGGATCACAGGTGTCGAGAACCAAATCACCAGCACTCTCATGGAGTTTGTCTCTGCATTCACGGTAGAGGTTCTCAATCTTGCAGGGATCTTTGCCGTTCGCAGCGGAAATGTGATCGTACTGCAGGGTGCGGTGGTCGGTGTTGAAGAAGCATGCAGTGGGGTACGGTCTTTCCAGTCCGCACTCATGGCAGGCTATTTGTTTGGGGAGTTGCTACGCTTCCGAATGCCAACGCGCTTGCTGTTGATCACCTTGGGGGCAGGTGTCAATTTTCTGCTCAACCTTGGCCGCACACTGATCCTCACCCTGATCAGCCTCAACCTCGGACCCGAGCTGTTTGAAGCTTGGCATGACAGAGTCGGCAATGCAGTAGCCCTAGGTGGATTCCTCACCGTTGCACTGCTGGCCTGGCTGCTGCGTCGTATTTTCAAACCCCAGTCTCCCGAGAGCGAACAGCAAAAATCCGCCGATGCCAGTGAAAGCAGTGCACTGCAAGTGCTTCCTGCCAGCCTGTACATCGCACTGGTCGGAGGGGTCATACTGGCATTTGCATTCAACGCATTTTGGTACCGGCAGGTCCAAGATTCGAGTCGTGGGTTTGACTACCACTCCATTCAGTGGGAATCCGTTTCAAATCCGATAGAAAGCCGAGAAATGGATCCCGTCGCGGTCGCACAGCTCAAGTTTTCCGAGGGAACCCATCGCAATTGGACAGACTCCTCGGGCATTCGCTGGACGGCGTTTTATTTCCACTGGGATCAGGGACGAATCTCCTCACATGCGGGCATACACCGCCCTGAAAACTGCCTGCCCTCAGCAGGCATCTCACTTGCGGCGACTCATGAGAGCATGGTTTGGCAGAGTCCTGAAGGGTACACCATTCCCTTCCAAACCATGACCTTCAAGGGAATGGGAACCACCACTTATGTCTTTTTTGCGGTCTGGGATGAAAATGGAGCCGAACCCTGGATCTCCACGACGTGGGGAGAACGGCTCTCAGACGTGTGGAAGCGCAGGGTGGTCACAGGTCGGCACTCCTTGCAGTTTCTCGCCGAAAACGCGACTTCACTTGAGCAGGCGCGAAGGGAATGTTTATCCACGCTGGATCGCATGTATGGCCGATCAGGTCAGCCTACAGCAAATTGAGGGTTGAAACTTCCCAGCGGACAGAGTGAATGTTCACTCGTCCTTGCAGCATTCAAGTCACTCAAGACTCCACCGCAGTTGCTCCCAAATCATGCGCTCAAAGTGGGTCCACGCCTCTTCATATTTCTCCAGGTGAAACAAAACCAGTGCGGTCTGGTAGCGCAGATATGGAAGTTTGAATCCCTTCTGTCGGGCAACTTCCAGGGAGATCAATGCCTCAGCATAGTTTCCATCGATCTTATGTTTCTGGACCAGTGCGATGACTTTCAGGGGGTCGTTTGAGTCCTGCAAATATTCCGTACGGATTGCGGCAAGCGTGCGCGCCTTTGTGAGATCAATCATGTCCGGTTCAGGGTAGTTCATCAAGGCAAGGCGGCTGGCTTCCCGAAAATCGCCCTCGCCCGCTTTGAGCTGCGCGCGAACTGTCCAGTTCTCCTTTCCCAGCACGGGATATCGATCCATCAGCCGACGAAGCATCTCGGGGCCGTTAATTTCGCAAAAACGCCAGAGTAATGACTGCTTCTGTTCCGAACTAAAGCCGTCGAGTTCGGGGTTGATCGCAAGCTCAAGCCCCAATTCCCGGGAGTATTCGATCGGCATGTTTCGCAGTCTTGCAAAGTATAGAAACTGAAGATTCCTGCTGCCATAGGTCAGGTCGCGCAGCTCCGGAAACCGCTCTGGGCGCACACGCGGAGCAACAAATTCAAATGCCTCAATTCCAGAGCTTCTCGCCACCTGCATGCCTCCCATGAAATACCTGAGAGAAGTGTCAAAATCAAAATCCTGCAAATACAGTCCATGATTCATATAGGGACGCCACCAAACCGGATTGAGCTGGTGGCTGCGGTCAAACCCTTCAATCGCACGTTCCACATCTCCAACTGCCAGAGCGGTAACCGCCTTGGCGTTGTGGAGGGCCGGTACCATCGGATAGCGCTCGATCCACTGATCCAGGCGCTGGCTCCAAACTTCAGGAGGATCGGCGTCGAATAGAACATTGGGGTCATGCTGCACATACCGAAAAATCTCTGAGGATACAAACGGTCGATTCTGATAGAGGCTAAACCCCCAGACCCCTGCGAGAATAAGCCATAAAACTCCAATCGCACGCGAAAGGTGTTTCACCCCCGGCAGAGCATGCAGGGAAGCATCACCTGGCTGGATGAGCGCGTATATCAGTAAAGCGAGCAATACGGTTCCAAGGCGGTGTCCTGACACTTCAATCAGACTCGCAAACAAAAACATGCTGATCGCAACAAATCCGATGAGGCGTATGCCTTTGCTACGATAAATATCTACGGGGTCCAATCGACGAATCATCAACACAATTGCAATCAGAACCAGGATGAACCCCACCAGGCCCAATTCCGTGCAAACCCACAGCAAATCACTCTCTGGATGATGAATTGCCTGAGACGTGAAGGTGTGTTCCATGAAGAAGGGAAAGAAATACCGAAAATTCCCCAACCCTACACCAAAAACCGGGAAGGTAGCCGCCATTCGCGCTGCATCCAGCCAGATATGAACCCGAATCTCGCTACCCACACCACCCGAGCGCAGGACCGATACAAACTCATCCAGAAGTTTGCCTCCATACAACATGAAGGTTGCGACAAAAACCAGAAGCACAGGAAGTCCCAGCTTGAGATAAAACTTCGAGTTCCGACGCTCGAGCGTCAGCAGCAGATAAATGCCACACCCTGCAGCCATTGTCATCACAGCACTTCTCGACATTCCCATGATCAGTGCCACCGATATCGCTGCAATCGGAATGAGGAAGAGAAACATTTCCCACTCCCTCCGCTTCATGGATCGAATGACCAACCCCAACGCCAGCATTCCCCCCATTGCAAAAACTGCTCCGCTCTGGTTGTGATTTGGAAAAAAACTAAAGCGGTGGGTTCCCCATGAGAACGGGTGTTGAAAACCCAGGACCGAGCCGAGGATCGTCACAACAGCAAGCAGGGTAATCGCCCAAGTGACCCACTTCAGCACTCCCACCCGCCGGTAGTGACTCATGGGTCGCTGGATGAGCATGAAAAACCAGCACAGTCCCACTGCAAAAAACGCTGCTTTTTCCGTGGAAAGCCAGGGTTGTGCCGATATTCCGGATGCCTTGGCGAAGGACGGATTTTCGGTTGCGACCCAATCCACTGCATTGGGAAAAGGCATCGGCATCCACGCTGACACCAGCATCCAGAGAAGCAGTGCTGCGAGACTCCCTACGAGTGCGAATCCGGGCAAGCGCTCGACTGGCGTAACAATCAACCAGAATCCCGTCAGTACCAACAGAAACAGCTGACCATATTCATGGGTTCCGCCTCCGGAAACGATCACCAGCAGGATGCTGGCAATCCAAGCGTAAACCGACCAGTTTTTCTGAGAGTAGGGAGCCACAGGATAGCTAACTCATCCGAGTTGCATGGTGTTAAGTCAACGAAATCTTTCGCTTACCCTTTGGGGACTCGGCTGACTTGGATCGCGCTTTATCATCCTCGTGGTAACGATAACTCTTGTAGCGGCTGTAGTAGTAATAATCAGCACCGGACGGACTGACATAGTTGATGACAAATCCCCACACTTTCCGCTGGGTCACTCCAATGCGTTCCAACGCCATCTTCAGTTGTCGAAATGTCGTTTGCGCCGCCTTGGTCACAAAGATGAGGGTATCCGCCTTCTTCAGTAGACCGATGGTATCGTCCACCGCAAGTATGGGAGCCGTATCGAGAACAATGTAATCGTATTGCTCACGACATTGCTGGAGAATTTCATCCATCCGGGGCGAGAGAAACAGATCTCCCGGGTTCTCGTTTGCACGACCTGCTGTGATGACGCTGAGGTTCTGAAACGCCTTGTCTCCCGTCAGCGTGATTTCCCCGATATCCAAAAAACTGTTTTCCAGTAACTCGGCAAGACCGGGTTCCCGGGTGATCCCAAACTTGTCGTGCAAATGACCGCGCCGAAGGTCGCAATCCACCAACAAGGTCTTGGCACCCGAATACGCGAGCATCGTTGCCAAATTGCTGGATACCGTGGATTTCCCCTCGGCAGGAGCGCAACTGGTTGTCAGCAATACCTTGACCTCCTTCTCCGAGTCCTGCCCGTGCATGAGTATCGAAGATCGCAGGGAGCGAAACGCTTCTGCAAACACATGATTCGAATCCTTCTTGATCAGTGTAATGCGCCCTTTGGCACGTGGGATCAGTCCGATCACCTTACCATCAAACTGGTTGCGAATGTCATCCGCAGAAGTGATCTTGTTGTTGAGGATTGCGATGAGCGCAATGATTGCACATCCCAGCACAAACCCAATCCCCGAACCCTTCATCACCTCTGCCTGCTTGTTGACCTTTCGCAGAGTTGCTGGTGTTGCTTCGACCAGGCGTGAAATCAGTTCGGTGTCCACAGTTCGTCCAATGCCGAGCGCCTGCTTGCGTCGGATCAGGCTTTCCTGAGTGCCTTCGAGGCGCTCCAAACGCTGGGTGAGGTTGTCGTATTGGTTGATCTTGTTGCTGTATTCGAGCACCTCACCGCGCCACCGTTCAACCTGGGGTTCGAGTGTGGAAATTCGTGTACGGATAGAGGCCTTTTCCTCATCCAGTTGCGAAAATGCCTGTCTCCGAATGACTTCCAGTCGATTTCCGATCATCTCGAGGTCATCATGAATATCGATCATGCGCGGGTGTTTGGGCTTGAGGTAGATGCCCAACGTCTCCTTCATCGCAACCAGATTCTGATACTGTCGCTTGGTATCGCGGTAGTTCTGGGTACTCTCCAGCGTCCCAAGGTCGATCACACCCTGAATCTGATCCAGTGAGGCATTTTCATCAAAAGATTCCAAAATGCGCAACTCGGTCCGAAACTCCTCCATGCGCCCGGTCACAGCCGTCAATTGAGATGTCGCATCCTGTGCGAGTTCACGAATCGCAGCGGTATTGTTGCTCTCCTGAAATTCGCGGATGTCTCTACGCGTCTGGCTGATTTCCACCTCCAGTTCGCGAAGCTCTTCATCAATGGACAACATCACATCGTCCGAGGTTTCAAGCCGGGACTGGCGACGGGATTCCAGATAGGCCTCAATAGCCTGATCGAGAAAGCGTTGGGTGTATTCAGGCTTCTCACCGACCGCAGTGAGCAGGAAAACATCGGTCGTTCCCTTGCGGGATGCATAAAGCTGTACCCAGCCCGGCTCTACCTGCGGGTGCAATGCCCGAACCCGTTCGATAGCTCGGGATTTTACCCAGGGACGCAGCATCAAGTGCAGTTGGTTGTCATGAAAATTGGTCGCAACTTCCCGCATGCGATCCCCTTCCGAAATTTCAATCTGCCCCTGAATCATCAGCTGAGCATGTGATTCATAAGAATCTTTCATGTTGCGAACCTGCAATGCCTTGAATGCAAACCCCATCGAAGTGGTCAACAGCAGGATCCACCAATACGACAACAGCAGGCCCTTCAATCGGTAAGTGACCTTCCGAATGGTGTCGCCCAAGTCCGCGTTGCCGCGACTCTGGGGATCTTCGGTATCTCTCAGGAAATCCTCGTCCATATCCAATCAGCTCCCACTGATAGTCGTGCCAATCTGCTCAAGCTTAAGCCCTAAAACACGATTAATCGTTCGGAAACATTGATGATGTCATCTTCTTTGACCAACATATCCTCGCTTCGGTCCCCATCACGGAGAACCCGTCGCACGTTGATCCAATAGGTTTCGCTCTCATCGGAGTCGGGTACCCGGCGCGTCAGTTTCACCCGAGTCTCTCTTGCAACATCGGTGAATCCCCCGGCGAGAAGGATCGCCTCGCTGACGGTAAGTTTTTCTTGTGAAATGGTAAACAACCCCGGACTGCGTACCGCCCCGAGCACAGTGTACTTGCCCCCAACATCTTCGAGTCGATTGACAATAATCACATCATCCGGCTGGATGCGAATATCGTTCTCAACCTGACCTTCATCGTAGATCGCCCGCATGTTGACCTCGATGCGCAGATCCTTGTCGGGATTGTCAGGATCTTTGCGCTGGATGATGATGTTTTCAAGATCAGCACCATCCGCAAATCCTCCCATTTGGGAAATGGCCTGGCTAATGGTGTAGAATCCATCCTTGGGCAGTAGCAGCCTGCCCTGGTTGTTGACCTGCCCATACACATTGACGCGTTCGCGGAAAGTGGATTCCGCCACTTTGATGTCCACCGTTGCACGGTAGAAAAAATCCACTTCGAGCAGGGCCTTGACCTGCTGGGCAAGTTCGAAGCACGTAAGCCCCACTACCGATATCGGTTCTCTCAAGGGGGGGAATCGGACTTTTCCTTCATTGTCGGGAGTCAACACGACCCCTGGAGATTGCTCCTCGATGACCTGATACACCAGGCGATCATTTGCGGTAATCTGGTAGGAATTATCCAGCAGATCCATACGACTGAAGCTGCGATCCGCCAGCGACTGTGCCAGCACCGAACTTGCAAGCACGGTGGCTCCCAACAAAAGCTGCAATAAAGTGAGAGTTAGTTTGACCATCAGTTACGGCTCAAAAGTCGTAGCGGAGCATGATGCTGGCCAGGTTCTGCTCAAAATCACGGTCATTGTCGTTCGAGTCCTTGTTCACGTGCCGGAGATTCAAACTGGTAACGAGATGCTCACCCAGTTCGATATCAAACCCAAGAGTCGCCATGAACAAGTCGTACTTTTCGGCGTAGAGTGCCGGACCCGAATCATCAGCACTTGCCCACTGCACCCCGCCCGTGATGTTCATCCGGCGTATCCCCTCATACAGGAAATCCCAGGCAATCACATCGCTGACCTGCTCATTGGTCACACGACCATACGAAACTGCACGCGTGAAACTCAACTTGTGATTAAAGGTCTCTCCCAGCAGGTTAAGGATTTCAAAGCTGTAAAAAATGTTGTCTCCCTCAGTGATATCGGCGAACTCACCGGTCTCCAGAAAACGCAGTGTGTTGGCTTCGTCGTAATCCCGGAAATCATAGCCCACAGAAGCACTGATTGCCGTACGGTCACCGAGCGCCCAGTCTGCCAGCAATCCGACCTTCCATCCATCCGAGTCGGCAAGGATGTCGCGCTTGTAATTGTTCCGGGTGAACTGACCAAAGACTCCTACTCCATTTTCACGTCCCAGCGGGTAATAGAGCTGTCCGTTTATGATGAACTCACTGCGACGGGTGAATTCCCAGCGGTCTTCAGGACGCTGGAAGGTTCCATCAAGTTGTTCCACGAACTCATCCGCATCATTGTCATCCGGCATCAGATGATACTGGCTCACACGCAACGTCGCCTCGAGCGGATTGAGAATCGCCAGCAATTCGATACCATACTCGGTCGACCATGCCGCATAGCGATCTACACGCGTGCCAACCGAACGGCCCCGAATGATTTCCCGGCCATCTCCGCCAATCACCTGATCTTCCTGCGGTACAGCTTCGACAAATACAGAGTTGCTGCCATCCACGGTGTAGCCGAATTTCCCATAAACCCTTGCTTCCACCATTCCAAGCAGTACGGTGAAATCAACCTCGCTCGATGGGTCAATGTGGAAGAACGTTTTGCTCGAATCCATGTAGTTCAGATCCTGATAGTCCTCGTATCGCAGCCCAAGTACAACTCCAAGTGTGTTGTTGTCCGTGATTTGCCAATTGATATCCACATCTGCCCCGTAGGAGAGAATGTAGTCTTCCCGCGGACCCACGATACTGGGATCGATCAAGTCCGGAACATTGTCGGAAACCGCTGTAACGTTGTCATTGTAAGCATAACCGACGTGCATCGAAAAATCCATCAGCAGGTCCCCGATCTTGATATTGTAATTGTCCGTCTGGGCCCGGGAGGAAACCGTCGTAAAGCAAAAAAGCGTCAGCAATAGCTGCGACGCCAGTGAGAGACGAAATCGAGAGATGCGTTTCATGGGTGATAAAAAAGTCTGTAACTTGCTGCTGTTAATAACTCACCTTGTTTCTGTGAATAAGTTTTGTCAATTTCAAAGCAACCTCATTGTGATGAGCGATTTAGCGAAGGAAGGAATGCCACTGCTTTTGCATAACCACTACTTCAAGAAATCCGGTTTTTCAAATGATGGAGTAAACTTTGCATAAAATCCGTTCTACCGACCAAATGCCTGCAGCATTCCAGTCCCAATTCGTGCAGCCGATCCACCTCCCTGCGCGCACCTTCAATGCCGTAGTGAGTCACTGCGGTGACCTTCTGGTTGCGTTCATCATTCATCAGTGTTTTTCCAACCATGGCTTCATCGCCGATCGCATCCAGCAGGTCATCTCTGATCTGGAACGACCGACCAATGGCTTGTCCAAGTCGTGATGCCCACTCAAGCGATTGGCC
This sequence comes from Puniceicoccaceae bacterium, assembly GCA_040224245.1. Taxonomy (NCBI): domain Bacteria; kingdom Pseudomonadati; phylum Verrucomicrobiota; class Opitutia; order Puniceicoccales; family Puniceicoccaceae; species Puniceicoccaceae bacterium. The sequence continues at coordinate 33,369 of JBEGIR010000031.1, forward strand.
CGACTGTCCGGCAAGGTGCATGCCCATTCGCAGACTCGCACAAAACAGTGCTCCCGTCTTGCGGTCTTCGATCTGATAAACCTGATCCATGCTCACATTTCCACCCGAATCACGGTCCATCAGAATGTCCTCCATCTGCCCTCCAACCAACTCAGCAGAACCCGCTGCTCGCGACAATTCCCGGATGAGCTGGATCGCAAGCACCGGTTCTTCCGCATAGGCAGTCGACAGGATTTCAAAAGCCAGCGTCAGTAGCGCATCCCCGGCGAGAATCGCCGTTGCCTCATCGAATGCGATGTGACACGTGGGTGCTCCCCGTCGCAAGTCACTGTTGTCCATGCTTGGCAGGTCATCGTGTATCAGACTGTAGGTGTGAAGACACTCGATCGCAACCGCCGCGGGCAGCGGATCATGCCTGCTGGGGTGCATGTCAACTACAGCCAGCAACAACACGGGTCGGATGCGCTTCCCTCCGGCATGCAGACTGTGGAGCATGGCATCCCTGAGGCGCGGAGGTGTCGCGGGGTCCATGGGAACCCATTGTTTCAGAGCGGCTTCAATGCGCTCCCGAAAAACTTGCAATTGTTGAGAAAAATCCACTTATGGTTTAGCCTGTTTGATGATTCCGGTATTGGCAGATGCTGGACTCTGTCTGAACGAGCCGGATTCTGTTTGGTAAACTCTTCACTGAGGTAGAAAACGACAGTGTCCAGCGCAGATGGCATGATCCGGCCTGGCGAGTTTTGGCGCGATACCCATCAGGCATCCCGACAGTGTACTTGATTCACCGAGCCGATACGCTCACTCTGAACACAATGGACAGCATTTCCAAACAAATCCTTCGCTCTCCGCTGTTTTTTCCCAAACTGCTGATCGCTGCACTGCTGGTGTATTCCCTTGTGGGGATACCGCTGTTCATTGGCTACCTCTCACGCTTCCTTCATCAATTGAAAAACCGGCGAGATGCCAATCTCCCACAGTGGAACTCCTGGCTCGCCTTGCTGATCGAAAGCTGGGAACTACTGGTCCTGATTACGATCTACACGGTGTTGCCCATTCTGCTGGCCTGCTGGATTGCCAGCATCATATCGGGCTGGCTCGGGTGGTTGTTCTGGATTCCGATCTGGAGTCTGCCATGGATTCCAGCAATGTTGGTTGTCTGGGTCGCACCGATTTTTTCGGGCATTGCCTACCACCGCTATCTCATTCGAGGTAGCATCGAATCCGCATTTGACATCCGCTCCATTTGGCAGACGGCGCTGTGCAACGCTGAGCAGCTCCTCATCCTGACCCTCGTTTTTTGGGGAGTCATCTTCATCGGATTTCCCATTCTGGGCTTTGCGATAGCCGCAGGCTTGACGCTTTATTTTCCACTCGTATTCCAGATTGTTGATCAACAAACCTATTCATAGTCATTTGCTGCCATGCCCACTTACGAATATCTCTGTCACAACAATGACTGCAGTCACGAATTCGAAACCTTCCAGTCCATGCGCGACGACGCACTGGTCGACTGTCCTGCATGCGGCCAGCCCAGCTTGCGTCGCAAGATAGGTCTCGGCGCAGGCATCATTTTCAAAGGAAGCGGATTCTACGAAACGGACTACAAGCGCAAATCGGGAACGGAAAGTGCCTCGAAAGCGGAAGGTGGTGCAGAAAGTTCCAAACCGAAAGAAGCAAGCAAAGCCAGCACCACACCTGCGTCAACGCCAGCTTCCCCCGCATCCTGAAGCCTCTCAACCCCACCCGGACGTCCTACAACCCCCAACTTCCAGCATCATGCAATCTCCATTATCCGCAACAAGTCACCACGCCTTCCCCGTTGGAGGGCTGCTTTTTGGATTTCTCGGCTCCATGTTGCTCGGAGTTCTGGTGGGTTTCGCCTATCTCGCCACCGTTCCGCCAGTCAGCATACAACCGTCCGAATCGAAACCCGCAGAAACTTCGGCAATGTTCCTGACTCATTTTGAGAATGAAGTGCGGTATTTCCAACGCTCCGGTTTCCGCCAAAACGCTCAGGCACTGACGCGCAAACTGTATGCCTCCCAAACGGAACAAATCGATGTCAACGCACTCGAGCTCAACGCATGGGCCGAAGTTCATCTGGCACCGCATTCTCCTGCATCCACTGCTGCAGACAGTGATCGCGCCTCCATCCTGAGCCTTGCTCCGGACGTTCCCGTTTTTCACATCGCCAGTCACAAACTCCATCTCTCCTACCCGGCAACCCTGCAGATTCTCAGCATGGAAATGCCTCTGCGGCTGATTGCATCCGGTGATTTTTCCACAGGAACACGCGGACCCACCTGGAATGCGCAGCGCCTCTATCTGAATTCGGCACCCCTGCCCTTCAAAAAATGGAGTTCCCACCTGATCATGAATCAGGTCATGCGCGCGCTGGAAACCAACGCTGAAGTGGAAAAAATGCAGACCGCCTGGAGGCGCATCCGCTCGATTGAAATCACAGCAACCAGCCTGCTGTTACAGCGGTCCTGAGACCGGCACCGCAAGCTCATTCAAAAGCTCCGAAGATCTTGTCAACGTCGATCGAATCCATGATCGTGCGTTGGATCAATGGAATCTTGTCCGAATCCTCAGGCTGTGTCTTCACCGTCATTCCATTGATTTTGGAAGCAATGGAATAACTCTCATCCTCACAAATGATCACAGGTAAGTCGGTCTGCCTGAGAAACTCCATCATCTTCGGCGTTGGCAGTACATTGCGCGTCAGAATCAACCCGGAAACGCCACCCTGCTCAGAGGTGAAGCGCTGCGAGGACATCGCAGCAAAGAGTACATCCTCCCGGTCTCCTGGCACGATCACCAATACCCCGGGTCGAAAATAGTCGGTGATCACCTTGGCCGTCATGGCTCCGATGATGACATTGAGAATGCGGGCATGCTTGCCACGTTGCTCTCCGTTGAGCCAGCGACCTTTTGTCACTTCGACGATTTGCTGCAGATTTGGAGCTGTCAATTCCTTGACCATGGGGATGACGCCAAGCAGCTCAATGCCCAGTCGCCGCAACCCCTTACCACCGTACTCGCGGATAAACTCAAGCTTGTCGGGCAATACCTTGTTCAGGATTGCCCCAATCACCTCCACACCGTGTTTTTCAAACAGCGCACGATTCATCTCAATTTCATCAACGGGACGCCCAATGCCACCGGATGAGACGATGATGACTTTGCCGCCCAGGCACTTTGCAACCTGAGCATTGGACATGTCAAAAACCGTGCCGACACCCGCATGTCCACTTCCCTCGATGATGATGTAATCTTTCTCAAACGCAGCTCGGTCAAAGCCCCGGCACATGCGGTCCACGAGCTGCGGCGAATATTCATCCGGATTGTCCAGAAACCGCCGGGTGAGCGTGGGATCAATTGCCACAGGACTCATCGATTCGATGGGGGCAGCGATCCGGTAGGTCGAGTTGAACAACACGGTATCCTCATCAATCATGTTGCCGCCCACATGCACAAAGCGCTGCCCGATGGGTTTGATGAAGCCCAGATTCGGGTTGACCCTTTGGATGGCCGAGAACAGTCCGAGGCAGGTGGTAGTCTTTCCCTCGTTCATGCGTGTGCCTGCCACAAAAATCCGTTTGGTCGAACGGTTGGTCGGGTGCTTCAGCAATTGCCCCCTGTAGGTTTTTTCGTCTTCAATCATGGTCTGGAATCACTGAACAACAGGCGATGATCGACTGCCTGAGCGGCCACGATCACCGCCGTCCCCAGAATATCATGGGCACTCGCACTGCGACTAATCTCAGCTGCGGGACGCACAAATCCGGTCAGAATTTGCCCATAACTGCGGCAACCGGCAAGGCATTGCACCATCTTGGAGGCAATGTTGCTCGCCAACAGATCCGGAAAAATCAGCACATTGGCGTTGCCGGAAACCTGTCCGCTCAATCCCTTGATGCGTGCAGTAAAGGAATCCAGAGCGGCATCCGCCTGCAGTTCACCCTCTACATGAAAGGGGAGGCGCAACTCTGCAATTTTGGCTCGGGCGAGTTCAGTTGCCTCCTGCATCTTGACCACCCGGGGGTCACGGGCATCCTGTGCATGTGTCGTGTAGCTGAGCATGGCGATGCGAGGCACATCATTCGTGAGGTGCTGATGCAGGCAAGCCGTAGTCAGTGCGATGTCCATCAACTGCCGCGAGGTCGGGTCGGGGATGACTGCCGAATCCGCCAGGAACAACAACCGCCGCTCCTCTTCGTCGACCTTGACATCCAGAATGAGCAGGGACGATACCGTTGAGACATGAGGCTGCTTCGGAAGGATGCGGATCAGTGGACGCAGAGCACTCGACGCCATCGTTGTAGCACCCGAAACCACACCATCCGCCTGGCCATTGGCAACCATCATCGCTGCGTAGGTATTGGTGTCGAGCAGACGCTCGCGATTGGCCTCGTCCGGGAATTGTGAAAAATGCGGAATCTCCCTGATTCGCTCAACGTAAAGCTCCAACTCGTCCGTGCGAGAGGGTTCCACCAGTCGGATTCGGTCGAGATTGATGTTGAGCTGCTGTGCCCGATCCTTGATCACCCGCCGATCTCCCAACAGGATGGGAACCCCGAGCTGGCTGGTAACAAACTGACGGGCCGCCTGAATGATGCGAGGGTCTGCTCCCTCGGGGAACACAATTCGCTTCGGGTGGCGCTGCAATTGTTCCTTGAGTCTTTCGAGAAATAACACGGCGAAGCAGATGCAGGTGAAACGGTCAAATTGTGATTGTCGTCCCTCTGGGCGATGTGCATAGAGGAAAGACCTGATCACCAGCAATCTCTAGGGCATTTCGCCAACGATTCAACACAAACCCTCATGAATTCAAAAAGTATTCGGCAAATGAGTACGCTGGTACTCTCCACTGGAGGGTCTCGCCTTTTGGGATTGGTCCGGGATGTTGCCTTCTTTTCTTCGTTTGGAACGGGTCTGATCGCCTCAGCCTTTCTCATGGCTTTCACCCTGCCCAATCTTTTTCGCAGGCTATTGGGTGAAGGAGCGTTGGCATCCGCCTTCATTCCCGTTTTCAGCCAAAACTGGAACTGCGACCCCAAATCGGGGTTTCGCCTCTTGAACCAGACTCTGACGCGACTGCTGCTCTATTTCGGCGGAGGGATTGCCTTGGCTTCCATCCTCTTGCTGGGTTTCCATCATCAGTATGACCTGCCTGAGAAATGGTCCGTCACCTTGCCCATGCTTGTCATGCTGTTGCCCTATGCGGTGATGATTTGCATGGCTGCGATCCTCACCGCAGCGCTCAATGTCTTCGGCAAATTTTTCCTAGCTTCACTCTCCCCGATTTTCCTCAATCTCGCCATGATCAGTGCCCTGCTGGCAGGCAACTATCTCTTTCCTGCCGGTTCCCTGTCACTCGCGATCATGCTCTGCGTCGGGGTGCTGTGCGGAGGTCTGCTTCAGTTTCTCCTTCCCGCTGCGCAGCTGGTGGGGCACCAATGGCTCCCTCAGGTCAACCTGCAGCCCTCCCCGGAACTCCAACGACTCAGGCAACTTTTCCTCACCGCAACGGGCGGAGCTGCCATTCTTCAGGTCAACATTCTCGTCACGCGTCTGATCGCCTACCAGCATTCCGATGCTGCAGTGTCACAGCTCTACCTTGCGAGTCGTCTGACAGAACTTCCACTTGGCATGTTTGCAGTCGCAATCTACACCGTGCTGTTTCCGTTGCTGTCCGGATTTGCAGCACGGGCGGATCACGCCCGCTTCTCCGAAACCTGCAAGCATGGCATTCTGCTTTCATACGGCATCACAATGCCTGCTGCAGTGGGTCTGGCCCTGCTTGCACAACCCATCATCTCAGTGCTCTTTCAATGGGGCAAGTTCACGAGTCATGACGTGGTCCAGAGCGCACCAGTGCTCAGTATCTACGCTGCCAGTGTCCCGTGCTACGCCATCATCGCTCTGCTGACCCGCGTCTTTCACTCCCGACAGGAGATGCGGTCTCCGGTTCAGGTATCCGCGATCGCTTTGGTACTCAATGCCACCCTTTCTATAGGTTTGATGATTCCCTTCGGCGTGCTCGGACTGGCAAGTGCCAATGTCATCACCTCACTGGTACAGCTTTGTCTGCTGGTTGGGCTGCTTCGGCATCGCGACTGGATCGACTCACTGGGCAGCATGCTCTCCCCTTTGCTACGCATGTCGGCTGCCGCCGTATTCATGGGTTTTTGCGTCGTGGGTTTGAGCTGGTGGCTGCCCAAACCCGCCACCGGGGAGATTGCTTTGCAGATTCTAGCTCTCGGGACCCATATTGCAACGGGTGTGCTGAGCTATGCACTGGCCTGTTGGTTGATGGGGCTGCGCTCCTGGTTCAGCAAACCTACCGACCGCATATCCTGAGTATGATCATGATCAGGGGATCTGAAAGTGCTGGGTAATCACGCCGATGTTGCCATTTTCATCATACCCCTGAAACACCAGGCTGTACGATCCCGGCTTGAGGTCATTCAGCTCGATTTCAAATCGCTCGAGAGCAGAATCGAACATGCCGTCATCCGGGATGGCTTTCATCATGTGTCCACCGTTCAGGACATAGTATGCACGCTCAATCACTCCAAACTTGTCCTCCACCACAATGTTTGCTCGGTAGCGATCCTCAAGGACTTCCTGAGACTCGATGCTTACCACGGGTGAGGTGAAGTCGATCAGGAACGGATCACTGCGTTTCTCAAAGCGATGGGCGAGGTCTGCCTGATTGTCGAGCCGGTCATCAGCGACAACCTTGAGCTGATAATAGCCCTCCTCAAGCCCCCGAATATCCATTGCGAAAATCGGGTTTTCCAGATCGGATGCGATCTGGATCCAATCGTTTTCGCCAACGCGTTTCACAAATAGATCAAACAGCAGACGATCTCTGTTCGGATCTCCCGGCATCCAAACCGCCGTCATTGCCCCCTCTTCCTTTTCTCTGACCAGTTGCGGAATTCGGGGAGTCTGACCCAGATTCGAATTGGACTGAAAGACCTTCGAGAAATTCATGTTCTGCGACTGACGGGGTGGGGCATAGAGTCCAAATGCTCCGGGCACGATACGAATCTCGTCAATCGTCGGCTCAAGATTTTGCTCTTGATAGAATACCTGGATGCGCTGTAGTCCTGGATTTTCCGGATACATTCGGATCTTATACTGCACAAAACGAGAGCTAGGACTCTGGATGCGATTCCCCTCCAGTGCCTGCCAATCCGACCAGGAACGGTTGGGATCTTCAATGTTGCCCGAACGTGTCTCGATCTCGACTCCGTTGGTGAAGGTTCCTGTAACGGAAAGATAGCGCAGGGTGCCCCATTTCACCATCTTGCCAGTGTCAATCACCTCCGATGTGTAGGTTGCCTCATCACTGATGGATGCGCCCAGTTTGTAGATGCGTGCCGGATTACTGGAAATCAGAAAAAGGCTGCCATCCGCATCACCTGTTTTCACGATTTGCGTGACTTCACCTCCGGTAGGAACTGTGAGCACGTTACTCCACTGGTTCATGCTGTGAGCTCGAAAGACACGGCCATTGGTACCACTGCCGATCAACCAATCCTTTTCCGTTTCGGGAAACACCGTAAAAATCTTGTTGGGACTCAGACTCCAGACGGTGTTGATGTTGCCATCCGCATCCAGACGCATCAACCCATTGTCTTCGGGCAGGTTTTTGGCAAAAATCGTCATCAAAAACGGATTACTGTCCTCCTCTTCGCCACTGTTATTGGTGGACCTTGTGGATGCGCTCGCATTTGAAGATTTGGAGGAGTTGTTTGAAGAAAAGGTCGAAAAATAGATGGACCCATCTGCACGGGGGAAAATACTTTTGATTTCTTCTGCTCCTGAGTGATAAAGCGCCCGGTGATTACCCTGGAGGTCAAGTCGGTAGAGATTTCCTCCATTTCCACATCCGATCACCAACGCACTTCCATCAACGGTGAATGCCATCTTGTTCACATGGGTTTCCGACGCCTCGAACAATACCTCTGCTTCCTCACCGGGTCGATATTCGAGCGGAACGCGGTAAACCTTGCCCGATCCACCCGTAGCGATGTAGAGCATGCCGTCCGGACCTATTTCCAAGTCCCAGATGTATAGGTCAGATGGGTCAAAAAACACTTCCTGTCGTCCTTCAGAATCGATGCGATACACCCGTCCCTTTGGGGATGTGCCCACATAGACCCGCCCTTGTTCATCGACTGCCAGCGCTCTGGAGAGCGATTCTTCAGGTTGTATCAATACTTCCGGTTCAGTCTCAGGAAACACCCGGTAAACGGTTCCGTTGTTCCCTGTGCTGACAATGAGTTCCCCGCTGGGTCCCAGGACTGCTTCCCACACGATGGATGCAGGAAGTGTGCTGTGCAAAGTCAGCTGCCGAGTGGGAAACAGCTTTCCATCGACGGAGATGCCAACATTGCTGAAGGTGCCTTTATCCAGGGTGCTGAATCCCTCATGCACCACGCTCTCGGTCATGACAGCAGTTGCGCTTGTCGCAGTTGCAGACGCCAGTATGACAATCAGCAGGCATTGCAACGAATGGAAACGGGAGAAAATCTTCATAGTAAAGCGATAACCGGATTATTTGATTTCAATGTTCAGGCGGTATGAACCCGAGAACACGCCCGAGGTGGGCAGGGTGGTTTCCCAGAGCGGTATTTCGCTCAAACTGGCACTGTATTGGGCGTTTTTGGGAGTACTGAAAAGGTGTGTGATTGATGGCGGAAGATCATACATGGAATCCCCCTGAAGCTGCACGCCACTTGCCTGACGCAGGAGTCGCACATAGATGTTCTGTCGGGAGCGGATCTGATTGATCTGCCGAATTACATCGCCGATATCATCCATATCCGGACGCAACAATGACTGATTCTCCGGCTCAACCTGCGAGGCATCCGCAATTTGAAGCGTGAGCACTTCCCCCTTGGTTCCAACAGGAATGGGAATGCTCAGGGAGTGATGCACGGGTTCTCCGAGGTAATTGCGAATCCGGAGATCAACATTAAGGGTCTCTCCCGGAGCCGGCACGCTGCTCACGACTGATACTTCGTCGAAAAAACTGAAATGCTGGGTCGGGATCATCTTTACGGTGCATTCGATAGAGTCAATGCGCGGGTATTCGAACGGATTGTCCGCTAGCACGCCCACCACGTTGAGCAGCTGCACCGCCAGCTCGGTAGCACCTGCGGAATCAATCGCAACGTTCTGATAAGTGACATCCGGCTGGCCTTCGACATGGATTTTTGTCTCCAGATACAGGGTCTGCTCTTCATCGGCATCCATGTTCGACTGCAAGCTTTGCAACAACCCGATCGCCGCCAGGAGGGGGGACATTCGGCTGTGTTCAAAGACCTCCGCTTCGTAGCGGGTTTCCATCCCATCCGCATTCTCGATGGTATAGCTCACCGCAATTGTGGGGGCCTTTCGTCCAATTTCTCCGGCAATTCCTGTGAGACGGTCCTGGTAGATCGAGCCGACCACAGGGCCGACTTCTGTCATCTTAAACGACTGCTGGACGGAGCGGACCACCGTGATCACACGTGCCGCAGCCATTGGAATTTCCACATCTCCACCACCAAAAAAGGGGTGGCCGAACCCGAGCAAACGATTGCCTTGTTTCCAGGTTACCGTTCCCACTCCTGTCATGCTGAAATCACCGCCCATCAAAACTCCTGCCACTGGCATGCCGGGGCGAAGATTGCGGGACTGCGAGTCACTCCACGGTTCACCAAAGTCACGTGAAGTCGCCGTCGCCGAAGGCACCTGCGCCCAGCGAATCCCCAAATCTGCAGCGTGCGACTCAAACGTCGAGAGCACTTCGGCAGAAATACCCGAAACATACACGGGAAACAATTCCTGCACGGTCGATTCCGATACCTGGCTTTGCGCACGCAGGCTTTTCGGTTCCACAGTCAGTGCGGGTCGATCCAGGAGATGCCGAACAAGCCCGCGGGAACCATTATTGAATGATTTCCGATAGCGCTCAGCAATATCCTGCGGAGGAAAGCGTTCGATGATGTCGATCATGGACTCGATCGGAGTGACGCCGATGATCGCCTGTTGTTTGGGCCAGGAATATCCATAGGCGTAGGCGCCGACCAGCCTGCCTTCGATGTAAACCGGGCTGCCGCTCATGCCCGCAACCGGACCATTGAGCAGCTGGTCCGCATCCAGTGCCTCACAGATGATCACGGGTTTGCCCGGACCCGCAAAGTTGGGGGAAATACCAAGCACTCTCAATCGGAAGGTCTCAATCTGGTCACCCCTGACAACCGTATCCCACGTTCCCTCCATTCCAATTTTGATCTCTCTCAGGGGCATCACGTCCTGCGCTTGCAAACGGTTGAATCCGTTCAGCAGCACAATGGCGAGGGCTAGCGTGTGAATGATATACGGTCTCACGATGAAAAAACGATGTGGCATCCTTGTGATGAAAGGCAAGGACTATCGCAATCCGCACCCTCAGCAGCGCATCGGGAACCCTTCTATATGGACTCCTTCTGCAAACTTGCACCTCTGACCGCAGACAGCCTTGCCATGTTCAAACTTGCCTACCCATTACTTGCACAGGCAGCAGTGTCAATAATGTCGCTTGAATTCTTGACTTGGCACCCCGCAGGATCAAACTCTGTCATCTTCATTTTTCTGATGTCAACGAACCTTAAGGATACACTCAATCTACCCAAAACTGCCTTTCCCATGAAGGCGGATCTCGTCAAACGTGAACCCATTCGCGTTCAACATTGGGACGAGACGTCAGTGTACCCAAAGGTACGTGCAAAGCGGAGCGGAGCGGAGCCGTTCATCCTGCATGATGGGCCTCCGTTTGCAAACGGAGACATCCACCTGGGTCATGTTCTCAACAAGGTGCTCAAGGATATCGTGGTGCGGTACAAAACCCTGCGCGGGTACGATGCCCACTATGTCACGGGATGGGATTGCCATGGACTCCCCATCGAGCATGCCGTCACCAAAGAGTTGCGAAAAAAAGCAGGTGACCTCGACCCGGTCACTGTACGCAAGGCCTGTGAGACGTTTGCGCAGAAATACGTTGATATCCAGCTCGAACAGTTTCGGCGACTGGGCATTCTCACGGATTGGGAAACCCGCTATCTGACCATGGATCCCGCTTACGAAGCGGACATCCTTCGCACCTTTGCTGCGTTTGTGGAGCAGGGGCTGGTCTATCGCAGCAAAAAGCCCGTCTACTGGTCCATTCCCTGTCGAACGGCTCTGGCTGAGGCGGAGATTGAATATACCGAACACACCAGTGCGTCCATCTGGGTTGCATTCCCTGCGGAAAATGCCTCTGCGTTTGGGTTGCCAGATGCCACTAGCGTGGTGATCTGGACCACCACGCCCTGGACTCTGCCAGCCAATCTCGCGATTGCGCTTCACCCGCGCTTTGAGTATGTCACCGTTATCCAGAACGGACACCACTATCTGGTCGCAAAGGAGCTTGCGGATGCATTTGTGCAACATTGCGGATGGTCCGACTCCGCAACCATCCAGACGCAAACCTTCACGGGTGAGTCCCTCGAAGGACTGCAGACCCGGCATCCGTTCATTGACCGAGCCAGTCCGGTGCTGATGGCAGAATACGTGACGCTTGAATCCGGAACAGGATGCGTGCACACAGCACCCGGCCATGGGCTTGAAGACTATCAGACCGGACTTAAATACGGGCTTGAAATCTACTGCCCGATCAACGACGACGGTGCCTATGTTGATGATGGACAGATTCCGCCAGAACTGGTGGGGAAGAGTGTTCTCGAAGTAAATGGGAAAAACCCTGCAAACCTAGCAGTGCTCGACATCATCAAGGCAAATGGCTCGCTGCTGCACTTTGAGAAAATCAAACACCAATACCCCTATTGCTGGCGGTCAAAGACTCCGGTGATATTCAGGGCCATGGACCAGTTTTTCATGCAGCTCGATCACCATCATGTGCGCGAAAAAGTGCTCGAAGCGATTGACCAGGTGGAGTGGGTTCCGGGCTGGGGGAAAAACCGCATTCGTGGTGCGGTGGAAAGCCGTCCGGACTGGTGTATATCCCGGCAGCGGGCCTGGGGTGTACCGATTCCCGTATTTTACAACGCGGACGGAGTGCCTCTGCTCGACAAGGATGTCATTGTTGCGCTTGCCGACAAAGTTGCCACCCATGGCACGCACATCTGGTTCGACTGGACAGAGCAGCAGCTGTTGGACGGCATTGAACTGCCCAAAGGTTGGGATGCGTCCGACATGGTGAAAGGCACGGACACGCTGGACGTATGGTTTGACTCGGGCAGTTCTCACCGTGCTGTGCTCGACTCTTTTGAAGGACTGCACTCCCCCGCCGATCTTTACCTTGAAGGCAGCGATCAGCACCGTGGGTGGTTCCAGAGTTCCATATGGACTTCCGTTGTCTCCAAGGGATGCGCTCCTTACAAGACCGTGCTCACCCATGGCTTCGTCGTCGACGAAGATGGTCGAAAAATGTCCAAGAGCCAGGGAGCAAAAACAGCAACCCAATGGCTGGGTGAATATGGTGCCGACGTGCTTCGCCTACTGATCTCGTCCGAGGATTATCGCGGTGATCTTCCGATCGGAGCCACTGTCATCAAACAGGCGTCTGGCATCTATCGACTCATTCGCAATACACTGCGTTTCCAACTCGGCAACCTCTACGATTTTGATCCCGAGACCGATGCCGTTGCGCTGCAAGACCTGCATATCCTGGATCAGTGGATGCTGCACGAACTGCAGCAAATGGTCTCCACCGTAGAACAGGCGTATGACAGCTACGACTTTCCAAAGGTCTACCAGACAGTCCAGCTGTTCTGCAACAATACGCTCTCGGCTACCTATCACGATATCATCAAGGATCGCCTCTATACCCTGGCACCCAACGATGCAAAGCGCCGATCCTCGCAAACCGTGCTCTATCGGGTGCTCGATACCTTGATTCGGGTACTTTCCCCCATCCTGCCCTTTACCTGTGATGAAGCAGCCGGTTATCTGGAGACCGATTCCGACTTCGCTTC